>NZ_JBGKDP010000028.1:0-2936 GCF_042954245.1 Parasynechococcus sp. | reverse complement strand
CTGGATTTCGAACCAGGGTGTAAATCTCAAGGCGATTGCAGGTGCTGAGGATCGATGCCTCGAGCACCTGCTCATTGCCGCGGAGGGATTGAAGGGACGTCTCCATGGTCTGCTCAGGGATGCTGAGGCGTTCCCGGATCTCCACCGGTGCCGTGCGATGACTGAGGCCGACGACGGAGATATGCATGAAGACGTTCCTCTCAACCAGTTAGTGACGATCAGCTCAGAGCGATGCTCTGGGCGCCGTCTTTGATATGCACGGTGTTGGTAAAACGGCAGGTGTTGTCCAGGTTGCTGATCACCAGGCTGCTTGTGCGGGTGCAGTCCTTTTCGAACTTAACGCCATTGAAGAGCAGACCATCCGTGATGCCGCTGCCAGCGAAACAAACATGCTCGCCGCAGGCCAGCTCCTCGGCTTCGTAGACCTTGTCGGGATCGGTGATGCCCATCTCAGCGAGACGCACAAGGTTGCCCTCTTTGGTCATATCAGCCCATTCGGAGGTCTGAGCAATCGCAGGGTCGTACACCAGCTGACCCTGGAAGTGGCCACCAAGAGCGCGCATGGCAGCGGCGGAGATCACACCCTCAGGGGCAGCACCGATGCCCATCAAGCAGTGGGTTCCGGTGCCGGCGAAACCGCAGGCGATGGCAGCCTGAACGTCTCCATCGGAGATGGGCTGGATGCGAGCGCCGGTGGCACGGATCTCAGTGATCAGGTCCTTGTGACGGGCACGATCCATCACCACGATGTTCAGCTCGTCGACGGGGAGACCCACGCACTCGCTGAGGATCTTGATGTTTTCAGTGGCCGATTTGCGGATGTCCACCTTGCCCTTGGCAGCTGGAGGAGCAGCCAGCTTCTTCATATAAAAGTCGGGGGCGTTGAACAGACCGCCACGGTCGGAAGCGGCGAGAACAGCCATGGAACCGCGCTGGTTGAAGGCGCAAAGGTTGGTGCCTTCGCAAGGGTCAACAGCAAAATCCACGCCAGGGCCAGTGCCAGTGCCGACCTCTTCTCCGATGTAAAGCATCGGGGCTTCATCACGTTCCCCCTCGCCAATCACGATGCGGCCCTGCATCTGGATCTGATTCATGCGCTTACGCATGGCATCAACGGCCAATGCATCGGCTTCATCCTTCAGGCCTTTGCCGGAGAGCGAGGCGGAAGCGATGGCGGCCTGCTCGACGATCTCGAGAATTTCCTGAATGAGGGTCTGATCCACGGGACTCCGGATGAGGTGGGACGGGTTGGCGAGATCTCCTGGACGGGCAGTTGGCCGTCGCCGCAGTGGATCTCGACGTCTGAGCGCGGCTCACTGTATCAGTGGTTGCAAGAGTCCCTAAAATCTCCCGGCACTTCGCGCTCCTCATCCATGAGCACCAAGCCCCTGGTGATCTCGCCGTCGATCCTGTCGGCTGATTTCACACGCCTCGGCGAAGAAGTGAAAGCCGTGGACGAAGCCGGTGCGGATTGGATCCATGTGGATGTGATGGACGGCCGCTTTGTTCCGAACATCACCATTGGACCGCTGATTGTTGAGGCGCTGCGTCCGGTGACCCAGAAGCCCCTGGACGTTCACCTGATGATTGTTGAGCCGGAGAAGTACGTCCCCGACTTCGCGAAAGCCGGTGCCGATATCATTTCTGTGCAGGTTGAAGCCTGCCCGCATCTGCACCGCAACTTGGCTCAGATCAAAGACCTGGGCAAAAAGGCAGGAGCAGTCCTGAATCCCTCAACTCCAATCGACACCCTCGAGTACTGCCTCGAGCTCTGCGATCTGGTTCTGATCATGAGCGTCAACCCCGGTTTTGGTGGCCAAAGCTTTATCGAAAGCCAGGTTCAGAAAATCCGCGACCTGCGCCGCATGTGCGATGAGAAGGGTCTCGATCCCTGGATAGAAGTGGATGGCGGCATCAAAGCCGGCAATGCCTGGAAGGTGATCGAAGCAGGTGCCAACGCAATTGTGTCCGGATCCGGTGTGTTCAACCAACCCGATTACGCCGAAGCCATCAAGGGCATCCGCAACAACAGCAGCAAGGAAGCCGTTCTTGCCTGATCACCAGCCCATCAACTGATCAACAATCAAGAGGAGACTGTTCAGCTCACAACATCAGGTTCGGGCAAGAACGGAGTGATTGAACAGTTTCAACATCTCCAAAGATTTGATGGCCACACTGATGCGAACGCACCTCCGATAATTGAAGCATGAAAGATGATGCCAAACTGGTTGCTGCATTTCTGGTTCTCAATGTCAGTCTAATTGCATTAGTTTTTGCCGGATATCTCAAAGGAAGCATGAATATTGGTGCCGTCCTTCAACATATAGCTCAATAGTTCTGTTTAATTTGGATAACGGACAGGCGCCCCGCCTTTCCTTCCTGCCGCTGAGTTGAAATACGGATAATCAAAGCATCTGCTCCGACTTCGACACTCCCAGTATCGAAGTCGGAGGCATCCAATGCGTGACGATAGTCCAACTAAGCAAGATCTAGAAGCTGCCTGACAAGCCACACAGCCAAATGCTTCGTTCAGCTTCAAAGAACGCCAACCATGCATTGGACAGGCATTACTCCAATCAGTGCCGTTGATGACAAAACAAGATTGAAGATCATGGAACTATTCATGGACGCGATAGACCACAGGTCACGACGCGAGATTCACATATAATCGGGAGAACAGCATGAGCAGACGAGGCATTCATCCACTGCTTCGGGGTTTTGATCGCCCTCAACGGGTCGCGCCCTCAAGACGTGCTGTCCTGCTATCTGGTATGAAATCGGCGCAGCGGAAACGTTATCTGCGCTCGGAAGCGGAAGAGGCCGAAGCGTCCCAACAAATGACCAGATATCGCTCCTCTCAGTGAGATGAATGCCACCGCAGGCGCTGATTTGATTGTCCTGGGGTGCAAGAGAGGATTGAGATCACAACCCAGGGT
>NZ_JBGKDP010000027.1:0-7559 GCF_042954245.1 Parasynechococcus sp. | reverse complement strand
CGATGACCCAGGACGAGATCTACGACCAGATCGCGTACATCATTGCCCAGGGTTGGAGCCCGCTCGTCGAGCACGTCCACCCCAGCAACTCCATGGCCACCTACTGGTCGTATTGGAAGCTCCCTTTCTTCGGTGAGAAGGATCTGAACGTCGTTGTCAGTGAGCTCGAGGCTTGCCATCGCGCATACCCCGACCACCACGTGCGCATCGTCGGTTACGACGCCTACACCCAGAGCCAGGGTGCCTGCTTCGTGGTCTTCGAAGGACGCTGATCCTTCGAACCCATGGTTCCGAGCCCTGACCTGATCAGGGCTCCAGCTTTTTCCGGAGGGGCAAGTGCCCTTCCACCTCACGACGACATCCTCGGGCGGACATGGCAAGACTCTCCAGTCGCGAACTCGCACTTGAACGCCGCAAGGCGCTGACCACTTCTGGTAAGAAGTCCTCAGTAGCGGCTGGTGATGGCGCCAACCGTGTTCGCACCGTTGCTGATGCTCGTCTCACCCGCACCAACGCGGCCGCAGCTGCTGAGCCTGCCTCTGCACCTGCCACCCCCGCTGCTGTAGCTCCGCAGCGGACCACGTTCTTTACAGCTGCTCCTGTAAACCGCAGCTCCCAGGTCAAGCCGCATCGCGATCCCAGCCGCGAACTGGTGCTCGCCCGTCGTGATGCTCTATCTCGCCGCGGCAAGACCGCCGACACCAGCCGCGATCGCAACCGCGCTGATTTTGCTCGTCAGACCAAGGCCGCTGCTCCTGCAGCTGCACCCGCTGAAACCAACAAAAGCTGCGGCTGCGGTGGCAAGCGTGCCGCTGCAAAGGCTCCCCTTAGTGCACCGGCCCCCAAGTTTTCTGCCCGTTCGGAGCGCCGTTCGGCCACTCCCAAGCGTCGTGCCATCGAGAACCCCAGCCGCGCGCTGGTGCTGGCCCGTCGTGAGGCCATGGCGAAGCACGGCAAAACCGCTGGCAAGCAACCCACCAGTGCAGCAGCTGTTGCTCGTCAGGCCAACCCTGACCTCACCAGCCGTGAACTGGCTCAACAAGTACGTGAGCTGCGCACCAAGGCCGGCGCCCGCAACAGGCAAAGCGCTGGTGTGACCCGCCCCACCGGTCCCAACCGTCACGGCGCCAAGCAAGCCGCTGCCGCTGATGCCCACTGGAAAGTTGGTGAAAGCACCACCACGGGCGGGCAAACCGTGACCGGCACCCAGGCCAACCGCTCGGTGAAAACCACCGGCAACGAAGTCAGCACCTGCCGTTCGATCACCGGTACCGAGTACCTGGGCGCCGAAGTCTTCCAGACTTTCTGTCAGACCGCACCAGCTGCCACCACTCCGGCCAAGGTACGCGTCACCGCCACCAGCCACGGCAACCGTGTCACCGGTAACGAAGTCGGCCGTTCCGAAAAGGTCACCGGCGATGAGCCCGGCACCTGCAAGAACGTGACCGGCACCGAGTACATCTCCGCCAACCAGTCCGCTGCCTACTGCGGTGGTGGCACGACCTCCCCGCGCAAGGTGGGCCACAGCCTCACCGAACAGGGTCGTCCTGTGAGTGGTGTGATGGTGGGTCGCTCCGCCAGCGTTACCGGTGATGAAGCTGGTGCTAACCGCAGCCTCACCGGCGATCAATACCTGGGTTCTGATCCCCTGCCCAAGGGTCGTCCTGCCGCCAAGGTGGGCCTCTCAGGAACCCTGTCCGGTACTGGCGTGACCGGCACCATGGTGGGCCGTTCAGCTCAGGTCACCGGTGATGAGTTCGGCTCCTGCCACCGCGTGACGGGTGATCAGTACATCAGTGCTGAGCAGGTGAATGCTTTCTGCAGCGGAAAGCCCGAGCCCGAAGCCGCCAAAGTTGGCTTCAGCATCACCAACCGCAACCAAGTGGTGAGCGGCACCCGTACGGGCCGTTCTGAGAACGTGACGGGCGACGAGCCCGGCAGCTGCCAGGCCGTCACCGGCACCCCCTACGCGGGTCTGGAGCAGGCCGGCCAACACTGCGGCACCCCTGCAGTTCAGGCCATCCGTGAGCGCACTCCTGTGCGTGTCGGTACCCCTTCCGCTGCCATGACCGGTATCCAACCCGGTGTGGGTGGTGTGATGACCGGCGACAAGCGTGGTGCTTGTGAAGCAGTCACCGGCACGCCTTACGTCGGTGCTGATCAGCTGGCTGCTGCCTGCGGCGCTGATGCACCTGCTGGGACCGAAACCCACGGCCAAGCTCCTGAGGGTGCTGCGTGGACCCGCTTCAGCGTGGTGTCTCCCGCCCGCGCTGCCCAGCAGCAACGTGAGGCCAATTCCGGCGTGACCGGCACGTCCTATGAGCAGGAGAATCGCATCACCGGCCCTTTTGACATGGCTGGCGGCAAGGTGACCGGTACCGAGCAGTTCCGCTTCGACAACCGCGAGTTCCAAAACCGTCAGCAGCGCCAGTTTCAGCCCACCGTGGCTGTGGTTAGTGAGCCTTCTGGGAAGCCTGCATCCCGGGTGACCGGCGAGGGTTCCTCCACCAAGATCACTGGTGATGACTGGGATCGTGGTGAACACGTGACCGGTACTGAGGGTGCTTCGGCCCGCCGTCGTAACCCCAGTCGTTCCGGCCCGATGAGTGCCATGTCTCCCTTCGAGCGCAAGCGCAACGAGGAGACTGAATGGCCTGTGAGCCGTGTGACCGGCTCCAGCGGCAACACCGAGAAGGGTTCCCTGATCACCGTCTCAGGCGGCGCACGGGGCTGATTGATTGATGGTTCGCTCCAAGCCTCTCCGTGGCGGGCGACCTCAGGCCCCCTCGGCACCCACCCGTCGCCAGCTTCAGCAGCTGGCCGCAACGTCTGATTCCGCCCAGACCATGTCTGAAGTGGAGTCCTCCACCCGCAAGGCCGCTTTAGACCGGCGCCGTGCCCTCACCACCTCGGGCAAAGCTGCTCAACTGGGTCGCGGCTCCGTTGGCGGCGGCAGGATTCGCTCCAGCAACGACGTTCAGCGTCTCGCTCCGTCTCAACCGGGCTGGGTCCGGCGTGAAGAAGCAGCAACCCGGGCGGTTCCCTTCAATCTGAGCCGCAGCTCGCTGCAGATCACCCATCGGCGCCATCCGTTGACGGATGCAGCGGCGAACGCCCGTCTTCAGGTCTATGAGCAGGAGATTAAGGGACGTTTTGATCGGATCGTTCCCCTGCTTCAGCAGGTTTCAGCACTCCAACATGAAACCGATTTCATTCCTCAAGCCCAGCGGTTGTGCCGGGCCGAACTCGGATTTGATCTGCCGGATCACATTCTGCAGCGGGCCTGGGTTCGCCCCCTCGACATGCGCGCCCTGTTCGCCTGGTGTGTGTTCGAAAGCCACCGCTTGTTCAGTGATCGCTTCTTCCAGGACGACCCACTGGGTTCTGGCACGAGCAGTGCTGCCTCTCGAGAGTTCGAACAGTTTCTGCTCGACTGCGGCATCCATCTTCTCGATCTGACGCCCTGTGCCGATGGTCGGTTGGCCCACACCGTGGCCTATGCCCTTCGCATTCCCTTTAGCGCTGTGCGTCGCCGCTCCCACGCAGGTGCCATGTTCGACGTGGAGAACACGGTGAACCGCTGGGTCAAAACCGAGCATCTGCGTTACCGCGAAGGTTCACCCAATCCCTCCACCGAACCAACCCGTTACCTGAAGGTGGTGACGTACCACTTCAGTTCTCTCGATCCCTCCCACCAGGGCTGTGCTGCCCATGGCAGCAATGATGAATTGGCGGCAGCGGCGGGTCATCAGCGCTTGCTCGACTTCCGTGAGTCGGTGGAAAACAGCTTCTGCTGCGGTGCCTCCGTTGATCTTCTGCTGATCGGCCTCGACACCGATACCGATGCGATCCGGGTGCACCCCCCAAGCCGTGACAGCGAAATGGTGCTCGACCGCTGGCTTTGCTCCAGGGAACTGCATGCCGCCACGGCATCGATGAGTGCTGATCAGGCGATGGCGCAGATTGCTGAAACCGTTGAAAGCTCTGCTCCTGGCCCCATGGATGCCGGGATGGTTTCATTCCTGACCCGGTTGCTCGCCAATAACTTCTCCCAGATCGATTACGTGCAAGATCTGCACGGGGGCACTTACCCCGATGCCGGGCACGCGGAGCGTTTCATTGGCGTTGGCATCGGCTTTAAAGAAGTGCATCTGCGCAACCTCACTTATTTCGCCCACCTCGACACCGTTGAAGAGGGCGCCCCTGATCTTGATGTGGGCGTGAAAATTTTCAAGGGTCTGAATGTGTCCCGGGATCTGCCGATTCCGGTTGTGGTGCGTTTCGACTATTCCGGTTGTGTGCCCGGTGCTCGGGAACGGGCCATCGCTGATTGCCAACGGGTGAACCAGGCCATCGCCGATCGCTACGCAGCTCTCGTTGACGAGGGTCTGCTCCACACTTGTCTCACCATTCGCGACCGCAACCAGACGGCTCCGGCCGAGGTCGTCGGTTCCACGCTCGACCCGCAACTTCCGGAGGCTCACTGATCATGCTTATCGTCAAGGTCGTCAAGCCGCTCGTTTCCACCAACCGGATCCCCGATTTCGAGCACAAGCATCTTCAGGTGGTGCTGGATGGCAGCACCAAGAAGGTGGCCGTCGATGCGGTGGGTGCGAAACCTGGTGACTGGGTGATCTGCGTCAGTAGCTCGGCCGCCCGTGAAGCCGCCGGCAGCAAGTCGTATCCCAGTGACCTCACGATCGTTGGGATCATTGACCACTGGAAACCCGACCCTCCAAAGACCTCGGCTCCCTCTCCATCCCCCAGTTCCAGCAAACCCGCGGGAGGTAAGGCCAGCTGATGGAGATCATGCAGGTGATGGGCACGTTGATCTGCACCTACCGGGTTGCCGGACTGGATCACATGCATCTGCGCATCCTGCGCAACAACAAGGGCAAGAAGCTGGTAGCCGTTGACCCCGTGGGTGCCCGCGAGGGCAACTGGGTGTTCACCGCCAGCGGTTCGGCCGCGCGGCATGCTTGCCCTGACAACACCGTTCTCACCGATCTGACCATCGGTGGAATCATCGATTTCTGGAATCCGGACGGATAGGGATTTTTCATTTCCCGCCGCCGTTTCCGTTCCGCTTCCACACCTTCAAATCCATGGCCATTCCTTCCCCCACCCCCCGTCGTCGCACCACCCGCAGCACCGCCGCGGCGAACAAGACCGTGGATGTGAAGCCTGTGGCCAGCACCCCTGCTCCCGCATCGACTCCCGCCAAGGCAGTTCCTGCTTCAACCACCCGTCGTGCGTCCACCACAACGCGTCGCAGCAGCGCTTCCAGCACTGGTTCCGGCGGCGGATCAGCCGTGGCCAAACCCGCTGCCACCCCTTCCCCCATCGTTCTCGGTGTGGCGTTGGGAATGATCGAAACCCGCGGCATGGTTCCTGCCATTGAGGCAGCCGATGCCATGACCAAGGCTGCTGAGGTGAGCCTGATCTGCCGTGAGTATGTGGGTGGTGGCTACGTCACGGTGATGGTGCGTGGCGAAACCGGTGCGGTGAATGCCGCTGTTCGTGCCGGTGCCGATGCCTGCGAGCGCGTGGGTGACGGCCTCGTTGCTGCTCACATCATTGCCCGTCCCCATAAAGAGGTGGAGCCGGTGTTGGGCCGGCAGTGGTGCAGCTCGCCGCAGCTGACGGCATAAAGCCTCCTCACAGCCGTTCACAAAGAGCCCTTTTGTTCCTGACCGGCTCCTAGATTCACCGGCCAACCAGCGACCAGCTCGATCACCATCCCGCTCGCCGTTTTGACCCCGGAGCTCTCGCTTCCCATCCAGACCGCCTGGTTAATCCCGCTCTATGGGTTGATCGGGATGCTGGTTTCCCTCCCTTGGGCCTGTGGCTGGTTCCGCCGAGATGCCCATCGACCGGCGGCCTACCTCAACATTCTTCTCACCCTGCTGGCCTTTGTTCATGGAAGCCAGATCCTGCAAGATGTGTACCAGTCAGGGCCGGTGGATCTGGCCTTTCCCTGGCTCAGCGTGGCTGATCTAGAGCTGAACATCAGCTTCAGCCTGTCGCTCACCAACCTGGTGGCCCTGGAACTGATCACGGGCCTCAGCTTGCTATCCCAGGTGTATTCCCTTGGATACATGGACAAGGAGTGGGCGTTGGCCCGCTTCTTTGCACTGCTCGGATTTTTCGAGGGGGCGATGAGTGGCGTCGTGCTCAGCGACTCTCTGTTCCAAAGCTATTTCCTGCTGGAGATGCTGACGCTCTCCACCTATCTGCTGGTGGGTTTCTGGTATGCCCAACCCCTGGTGGTGACCGCAGCCCGGGATGCTTTCCTCACCAAGCGCGTTGGTGATGTGCTGCTGCTGATGGGTGTGGTGGCGCTCTGCAGCTACTCCGGTGTGATGGGGTTCAACGACCTTTATGCCTGGGCCGCTCAAGACTCCCTCTCTCCGCTGGCGGCAACGCTGTTGGGTTTGGGCCTGGTCGCCGGCCCAATGGGCAAATGCGCCCAGTTCCCCATGCACCTCTGGCTGGACGAAGCCATGGAGGGCCCAAACCCTGCTTCGATTTTGCGGAACTCGGTGGTGGTGACCTGCGGCGCAATTGTGCTGCTGAAGGTGATGCCCATTCTTCAGCTCTCGCCCATCGCCATCGGCGTGATGCTCGTGATCGGCAGCATCAGTGCGATCGGTGGCTCTTTGGTGGCCCTGGCTCAGGTGGACATCAAACGCACGCTGTCATATTCCACGACGGCCCACATGGGGTTGGTCTTCATCGCAATTGCGCTGCAGATCCCTGTTCTGGCCTTGTTGCTGCTGTTCACCCATGCCGTGTCCAAGGCGCTGCTGTCGATGAGCATTGGCGGCGTAATTGCGTCCACCAACTGTCAGGACATCACCGAGCTGGGGAGATTGGGCAGCCGTATGCCGGCCACCACCACGGCGTTTCTTGTGGGTGGTGCCGGTTTGGTGGGCTTTCTGCCCCTGGGTGGCTTCCTGGCCTTGGCCCAGTCGATTGAACTGCTGAGCGTGCGCTCGGTGCCGTTCATGGCTGTGTTTCTGCTCACCAACGCACTCACCGCCATGGGTCTGGTGCGGGTGTTCCGCCATGTGTTCATGGGGGAATCCCTGATCAAGTCCCGCCGGGCTGCCGAGGTGAACTGGCAGATGGCGTTCCCGATGGTGGCGCTCACCGTGATTGTGCTGATCACCCCGCTGTTGCTGGTGCGGCTTGAATCCCTCGATGGTTTGTTGGCCTTCCCCCTCTGGGCAGCAGCTCTGGTAGTGGGAAGCGGACTGCTGGGCCTGCTGGCCGGCGCCGTGCTCCCCTTGAGCAAGGCCTGGTCCCGCTCGCTGAATCCTGTGCTGCGCTGGTGGCAGGACCTGCTGGCCTACGACTTCTACACCGAGCGCTTCTATCGCCTCACCATCGTCAACGTGGTGGCTGGCTTCTCTCGCCTGGCCTCTTGGTTTGACCGAAATGTGGTGGATGGTCTTCTCAATGGGGTGGCTCGCTTCTCCCTGGCCAGTGCCAACAGCCTCAAGCTCAGCGTCAGCGGTCAGAGCCAGTCGTATGTGCTGACAGTGCTTTTGGCCATC
>NZ_JBGKDP010000026.1:0-2184 GCF_042954245.1 Parasynechococcus sp. | reverse complement strand
ACAACTTCCCCCTCGACCTGGCTGCTGCTGAGTCCACCCCTGTGGCTCTGCAGGCTCCTGCCATCGGTTGATCTGGAATCAACAAACGATTCAGATCAACTGAGTCGGAAAGCCCCCTCCTCGGAGGGGGCTTTTTGTTGTCTTGGATTTTTAAATGGTGGCGGAGGATTGATGCAGCCCGGTGTCTCCGCTGCTGGTGCCAGCTGATTGAGTAAAAGGGCAAGGATTTCCAGCAAAAAAGAACCGCTGAAGCCAGCGGTTCTTTTTTGTTCTTTAAATATGCGGAAGACGCAAAGCCCTGGTCTACCTCTAGGCCTCGATTTACTTCTTCTTACCAATTCGGATAATAGAGGGACGAAGCGCGCAGGCGAGCGCACGGAACGGCTTGTGCACACCCTCAACGATGAGGCTTCCCACGGCTTAGGCGTTAGCGAGATCGAGCTTCATGACCCTTGAATTGACAATGCATTTCTACTTCTGAACCCGTCATTTGATCTATTCCCCATTTGGGGACGGTTGATCTGATTCCAAAGAGGAAGGTCGCCCCTCCCAGGTGGAAGAGACGGCCTAGCTCGCTCGTTTATGCATGGTTCAACCCATCACTTCAGAAAAGAAAGAGGGTCGAAGCGTCTGGCTGGTGGCAACTCTGGGGCCATTGGGTCCAGGTGTGATGTAGGTCTCCTACGGGGCACCTACGAACGGTGCAGAGGAGAATCGACTGATCAGACGACCATCAATGTCATCACAGACGAAGTGCTCACGTTTGGGTTGAAAAGTTGGAGCAGGGGCCAAAAGTCAGGCTGCTTCTGCTGTTTGCTCAGGTGGAGTGTCGGCCGTCATGGGCTCCTCCGATCTCGATGGACATGTCAGCGGTTAACGGCTATCCGAGTTAACGCTCATTGCCTTCGAGGCTGAAATCACTCGGATTGCTTTCAACGTGTCTTCCACGGACCACAGCCCTCCAGCACGAAAGCCTGATCCCAGATGGGGGTATCAGGAGGCGATCAGTAGGAGTTGATTGATCCCATCGGCGGGAGTCGTCATCCTTCTGCCGGTAATCGAGGGAAGGCCTTGTTACTGAGCGACAGGGCTTTCTTTCACGAACAGAAGACTCCCTGGAGCCGTCACTCTCCAGGGTTTTTCTTCGGCCTGGTGACTCACATCTATCCGAGGGGCTGAACCCCATATCAAATGACGTGCCCAGGGTCTGAAAACGCCGTTAGCGTCGTCGGCGTGAAACACCTGAACCCGGCTTACATCGGTGGACCGTGATCGTCGCGATCATGGCCTTGGCTGTTTTCGTTGGCGGCGCCAACGCTTGCCATTACAGCCCCGAGTCAGCTGAGAAAACCTCCATGGAGGCCCCTCAGAAAACTGACGAGAAGGCTGAGGTCGAAGCTTGAACGACTTTCGACAGCTATCACCGCTCTCGTCATCGTCACCGTGGTGATCTCTACGGCAGTCGTTTACGTACTGGCTCAGCCCACTGACCTGCCGAGATACAAGGAGAACGATCCGAGATCTAAGGAGGACGACCGCTGAACGTCGATCACCTTTGGCGTTCCAAGGGGCTGACAGCCCCTTCTATCGGTTGGGCTGACCTTGAATTTGCAAATGATCCTGAGCAATAAAAAACGGCGGGTTCTTCAGGCCCGCCCTCATCCGTCTTTTTTCTTGAGGTGTCACGCACAAGAATCCGCAGCTCTGCGGGCTGAGAACCTAAGTGTTCAGAACGAACGTCTGTGGATTCCGTAGCCGCGGTGGGAGTTATATCCGGTGCTAGTCATGTGATCGAGCTGGCGGATGGCACTCACTACGGCGCCAGGGTTGTTCTGCTTCATCGCCTGTCCAGCAGCAGTCATCAGCGTTTGGATTGACCAACTCAGCAGCTCTTTCCGGTCGATGCCGCTCTCTCATCGATGTCGTTCTTGATCTGCTGCCAGGCTTTCTTCAGTAGCCGGTAGCCCTGGGATCGGGAGACCCCCCATGTTTGTCGCGCATATGTAAGACAAGTGGTGTTGGGCTCACCGGCCAGGATCATTCCCTGAAGGTAATCGACTCGTTCGGCAGTGGCTGCTGCGTTGGCTTTTGCCATGGCCAGTCAGGTTCCGTATTCAGCAGGTGGGCGATTAATTCGCGGTGGGTGATCAGCACGATCCCGGCGAACAACGGCAACACGTCGGG
>NZ_JBGKDP010000025.1:0-3519 GCF_042954245.1 Parasynechococcus sp. | reverse complement strand
TGGTGCACTCGAACACCGCATCGGTGAAGGAGGCGGGGGTGGGACCACCGTTGGCGCCGTTGACCTTGACGCCGAAGTCACCGTTCTCACCACCCGGGGTGTGGCTGGCCGAGAGGATGATGCCGCCGATGGCCTGATGCTGCCGGATCAGGTTGGAGGCGGCAGGCGTGGAGAGGATGCCGCCAGTGGTGACGATCACCTTGCTGAGGCCATGGGCGGCGCCCATCCGCAAGATCACATCGATGGCCCGGCGGTTGCCGTAACGGCCGTCGCCCCCCAGCACCAAGGTGCCGCCTTGCACGCCCGGCAGCGTGCGAAGCGATGCTTCGATGAAGCTCTCCAGGTAATGGGGCTCCTCGAACTGGCGACTACTTTTGCGTAGGCCGGAGGTCCCTGGCTTCTGATCGGTGAAAGGGGTGGCCAGGAGCACCTGGCGTTGGGTCGGTTCTGCAGGGGCCGAGGTGGTCATCACGATGGATGGGGGCTGTGTGCGGAACCTAAACATGGAAATCCATTTGCAAGGCGTCGGTCGCGACCAGTTGACGCCGCTACCCCTTAACCCGCACCAATTCCGACGACCATGCATCGCTGTCTGCTGATGTTGATCGTCGGCATGGCCTGTACGTCCTCGTCAGTTGTTGCATCACAGAGCTGGAAACGGGCTCTTCCCTTGCCGGAGTCCTCTCAGGAAGCCGTTATTGTTACTAATGCTGTCATCAATCAGTCAGGTTCGGAAGAATGCCTGCGCGGCAAGTTTTCCAATGCCATCTTGAGGTTGGCCAACAGTTGTTATGTCTCTGGCCACTCCTCCACGGCGTGTAAGTTGGCCTCCGAAATTCCTGGTCAAGACAGAGAACTGAGCATGGGCGAGACGATCGCCACCTCCGAGATCCTGATCGATCTGCTTGGCGATTCGGAGATATCCCACTGATCGCCTCTGTTTCTTCGATGGACGTCACCCATCCCGGTTCCAAGCTACTCGATGCTGATCAACTCAGTCTTCTGGAGACGTTTCGCGGCAAGGTGGATTCCAGAATCACAAGCCACGGACTGACAGCTGCCGACGTGCAGATGTTTGTGGACGAGATCAAGAAGCACCCCGACGTGAGCGTGGCGCTCTTGGATGTCGTTCGCGGAGAGGTCGCCACCCTGATGCAGGGCCAGCGGTTCAGCTTCGACTTTGATTGATGTCCAGCCAGGCTCAGGCCTGACGCGATTTGGGCTTCTCCTTTTTCATCACCGGCTCGGCGCAGACCCTCGGGATACGCCGGGGTGTGGTGGTGATGGCGTCCTTACGGCGAAAGTCGTTGGTGTTGGTAACCTTGGCTTCATCGATCAGGGACCACAACACGTCTTTGCAGAGCCGCGGCAACCTAGAGTGATCCATCAAAGGATCGGTGAGCTGACGAACCAGCGCGCAAGCTTCAGTTGAGTTGTCGCGGGAGTAGGCATAGGCGGCCTGTTCAATGCTGTGCAGTTGATCCTTGCTGGGCCAGGGCTCGTAGGGCTCAGCCGCGATCACGGGACTGGCGATGGCGAGCAGCAGCAGGATGCGTGTGATCTTGGATATCATGGGACGAGTCTGGCGTGCTTTGCGCAGTTGAAGCAAAGCAATGTTTGGACGATCAATCAGCGAAGTATTTGATGATGTCTTGATGGGGTGAACCTTCGCTTGATCCGCTTTCGTCAGAAGGAAAAAAATCATTTTCATTCGCTTTTTGATGACGATGGGGTCTTTTGGGGTCGTCGATTGCTTTGGTATTCGTTGGTGGATCCTTCTATAAAAGTTTGTAGGCCCAGAATTGATACATGCTTTGGAAAGTTGATAGATTGTTGTTCTCGAATTCGCCCCAGTGGCTGAGTGAGGTGCCATTGCTGTCCTCTGGAAAGCGGTGCTGGTAAGCAGCCTTGATGGATTTTGGAAGCATGAATCCACAAAACACTAGTTTTTCGGCTTCTAAAAGTTTTTCCAGGGTCTCGGTGGTGAACTGATGTTCGTGAACGTGAAAGCAAAGGTCGCGGCACTCGGAGAGCGAATAGAAGTCCTCGCAAGTTCAAATAGATCTTTCAGTTCGTGCTGATCCTTGTCAAAGACTTGCTTGCGAAAATCTCTGATGCCTTCCGGCGTGCTTAGAGTGCCCAGATTTCGGATCAGCTCTTGTGCTGCGGAGACTTTCTGCCTGGCAAGTTTGCTGTACAGGCCAAGCTTGAATAGCGGCCCGGCTTGAGTTTGCTGTTGAGTTCTTCCAGCCCCTGGGCGGGGTTCTGCATGTGATGCAGGACGCCGCTGCACTCAATCACATCATAGATATCCTCAAGCTGATTGGCATCCAGAATGTCCAGTTGCCGGATCCGAACATTACGCATGTTGTACTCCTACGATTGTCTTGCTGCGTAGGCCAGGCTGTTATTACTGATATCAATCGCAGTGATCTACGGATTTTTATAGCGATTGGCGTTATCCCGCAATCAGAATCTTCGGGCTGGAGTTGGGTGGCGAGAGTTCAATTGGTGAAGGGGGGATTTGCAATGGTTGTTTCTAAGGAGATGAACTCAGCTGTTTGTTTTGCGAAATGGGAATGGGTGTACTCTGCATGTTTGTATCGAGGGTAGGGGTTTTTCGTACATTTGCTGGACTTCAAGTGACATCTCATCGGTTATTATTTCTTTGCTCTTCTTGGCTTCTGCGATCAGGTCGTCGACCCATTGTTACTCCTCCTCTGATTGCCAATAAACGTATTCGTTCAGGAAGCATTGTGTGGCTAGCGCCTCCAGGAGGGGCCTTGGTGTGGCAGGTATGACGCTATTGGTTCTGATCTGAACCAGGAATTCTTTTTTGAGTCGAGTGAGGAATTCCTCGATTTCTTGATGGGGCGGGATCAGTAATGTCAGCGGCTTTCTGAATCTCCAGTCTGATGCAAGGCCTGGTTTTGATCAGAGATGATTGGGTTTCAACTTGCGGCCATTTAGATGTCTTCGAGGTGGTATTGAACGAAGAGTGGCAGAGTTTGCGACGGTACAAGTCCTCGTAATTGAGAAGTTTTTCGTAGTCTTTGCTGGAGTAGTCTCTGTTGAATTTGTTGATCTTGATGCCGCTGGCAAGGCTTTTCGGCTTCTACAGCGCTTCGATATTGTCTTCATCGAACTCAATGGCCTTGATGGTGGCTGTTAGGGCTTCCTCTGTTTCTCCGAGATCTCGGTAAATGCTGCCCAGATTCATCTGGACGGTTGATAATTCATGGTCAAGATTGAGTGATTTCAATGTGAATTGAAGTGCTTGATCATGCTTTCCGGTGTCCCGGTATAGATTTCCGATGTTGCTATAGATCTGGGGGTAGTCCGGTTCGAAATCTAAGGCTTTTCCGTAGTATTTAAGGGTTTTTTCGATCCTGCCACTGTTCTTGCAAAGGATTCCAAGATTGCAAAAAAATGCAGGATTAGATGTTCCTGCGATGATCATTTTCTTGTAAATCGACTCGGCTTCTTTAAGTCGGCCTGTCTTGTGAGAATAAATGGCTT
>NZ_JBGKDP010000024.1:0-2812 GCF_042954245.1 Parasynechococcus sp. | reverse complement strand
CGAGAGCCCCATTCGCTCCGGCTGCCGCCGCTTCCTTAGTAGCCTCCACCGCCTCCGCAGTCGAGTTGCTACCCGTGCCCGCCAACACCTTGACGTTGCTGCCTACGGCATCACGCACTGCTTGTAGTAGCTGCAGCTGCTCGTCCCAACTGAGGGTCGGGGATTCGCCGGTGGTACCGCACACCAGCAGTCCGTCGGAGCCCTGCTCCACCAGATGACGCGCCAGCTGTGCGGCGATGGTTAGATCCACAGCACCGCTCGCATCAAAGGGGGTCACCATCGCGGTGACCACACGGCCAAAGGGCGTTGGGGAGAGGGTGGCGGCCTGGGTCATCACTTCTGAATCAACAGTTCAGCGATCTGAACAGCATTGAGCGCCGCTCCTTTGCGGATCTGATCCCCACACAGCCAGAGCTCCAGAGCATTGACATCACTGATGTCCTGACGGATCCGTCCGATCGCCACCGGATCGCGACCGGTCACATCCGTGGGCATCGGGAAACGGTTCGCCGCCGGGTCGTCAATCAACTCCACACCGGGGGCAGCCGCCAAAAGTTCACGGGCCTCATCCACCGGAAAGGAGGACTCGAACTCGATGTTCACCGCTTCGGAATGGGCCCGCAGCACGGGCACCCGCACGCAGGTAGCGGTGAAGCGCAGATCCGGCAGATCCATGATCTTGCGGGTCTCGTTCACCATCTTCATCTCCTCCTCGCAGTAGCTGTTGGCCTGCAGAGGGGAGTTGTGCAGAAAGAGATTGAAAGCCAATGGATAAGGGAGCACCTCTCCCTTCGGCGTACCGCCGTCCAGAACCGTCTGCGAAAGATTTTTCAGCTCTTCTATGGCGCGGGCACCGGCACCACTGGCGGATTGGTACGTGCTCACCACCACCCGGCGCATCGCCCGCTTCGCTGCCAGAGGAGCCAAAGCCAGGGTGAGCAGGATCGTGGTGCAATTCGGATTGGCGATCACGCCCTTGTGGGCGAAGGCCGCCTCGGGATTGACCTCCGGCACCACCAGCGGCACACCGTCCTCCATCCGGAAGGCACTGGAGTTATCCACCATCACCGCACCTGCAGCGGTGATTGCCTCGCGCCACTGCTTCGAAACAGAACCACCGGCCGACGCCAACACCAGATCGACCCCTTCAAAGGATTGGGCCGAGACCTCTTCCACCGTGAGGGTGCGACCATTCCAGATCTGGGTCTGACCAGCCGAACGGGCCGACGCCAGCAGCTTCAGCTCGCCAACGGGGAAACGGCGCTCCTCAAGCAGCAGCAGCAGTTCCTGGCCAACAGCACCGCTGGCACCGAGAACAGCAACGTTGAGAGGACGGTTGGGAAGGGTCGAGGACAAGCGGTGGAGTGAACGATCTGAACGAAAACCCGTCGTTTCTCGAAACCGACATCACTGCATAGAGATCGTGATGCCGCGATGCGACCGGCTCAGCTTACCGATCCAGCCCCAATTCACCCGTTGCATAAAGTGTTGGGCTGCCCTTTCCCTTCCCCCATGAGCGCTGCAGCCCTGAAGGTGACCACCGAAGCCCGCCCCAGCAGCCGCCTGGCGGTAACGGTCACCGTTCCTGGGGAGCGCTGCAAGACGAGTTACGACGACGCGATCACCAGCCTCAGCCGCAGCATCAACCTGCCGGGCTTCCGCAAGGGCAAAGTGCCGCGCACCGTGCTGGTGCAGCAGCTGGGTGGCGTGCGGATCAAAGCCACGGCCCTGGAAAAGCTGATCGATAACGCCTGGCGAGACGCCATCAAGCAGGAATCGCTGGAACCGATCAGTCAGCCCGATTTGAGCAGTGGTTTCGACGGCCTGCTGGAGAGCTTTGAGCCCGGAAAAGAACTCACCTTCACCCTAGAAGCCGATGTAGCTCCGACGCCGAAACTAAAAACCACCAAGAGCCTGAAGGTGGAATTCGAAACCGTCACCTACGACGCCTCCCGTATCGACGCGATGCTCGAGGACTCGCGCAAGCAGATAGCCACGGTCGTTCCCGTGGAAGGTCGCGCCGCAAAGAACGGTGACATTGCTGTATTGGGCTTCAAGGGCACCTACAGCGATGACGGCAGCGAGATCGAGGGCGGCAGTGCCGATTCGATGGATGTGGACCTGGAAAACGGCCGGATGATCCCCGGCTTCATTGAAGGGGTCATCGGCATGAAGGTCGGCGAGACCAAAACCGTGGATTGCCAGTTCCCCGACGACTATCCGAAGGAGGACGCCCGTGGACGCAAGGCCGCCTTCAAGATCGAACTGAAGGACCTCAAGACCCGCGAACTGCCCGAACTGGACGACGCCTTCGCCAAGCAGGCAAGCGAACAGGAAACTCTGGCGGACCTGCGCAAAGACCTGGAACAGCGCCTCAAGGACGACGCGGAACGGCGTCAGACCAGCAACCGCCGCGATGCCCTCGTCGCCGCACTGGTGGAGCAGCTCGAGGTGGAACTGCCGGAAGCCCTGATCCAACAAGAAAGCCGCAACCTGCTGGAGCAGACCGCAACCCAATTCGCCCAACAGGGAATGGATGTGAAGTCGCTGTTCACACCCGACCTGGTGCGCAACCTGATGCAGAACTCCCGCCCTGAAGCCGAGGAACGGCTGCGCCGCAGTTTTGCCCTCACCGCCCTGGCTGAAGCGGAGGACATCAAGCTCGACGACAAGGACGTGGACGCCAAGATCAAGGAAGTGAAGAAGGAACTCTCCGCCGACGCCAAGATCGATCCGGAACGCCTCCGCCAGGCCGTGATGGATGACCTCATGCAGGATCGTTTGATGGGCTGGCTCGAGGAAAACAGCACCC
>NZ_JBGKDP010000023.1:0-2053 GCF_042954245.1 Parasynechococcus sp. | reverse complement strand
AGCTGCCGCCTGGAACAAGCCCTGGTGAAACACAAGCAGGAGCCCAATCTCGCCCTGCTCCCGGCCGGCAATCCACGCATGCTCGAGTGGCTGACCCCCAAAGACATGAAATCGATCGTGGCGATGCTCGAGCAAAGCTTCGATTACGTGCTGATCGACTGTCCGGCAGGGATTGAGGATGGCTTTAAAAACGCCGCCGCTGCGGCACGAGAAGCCTTGGTGATCACGACACCTGAAGTGGCTGCGGTGCGGGATGCGGATCGTGTGATCGGACTGTTGAACACCCAGGGCGTTGCACCTGTTCAGCTGATCCTCAACAGAGTCCGGCCCAAGATGATGAGCAATCAGGAGATGCTCTCCGTCGATGACGTCACCGACATCCTTGCCCTTCCCCTGCTGGGCCTCGTTTTCGAGGATGAGCAAGTGATCGTCAGCACGAACCGAGGAGAACCCCTCACCCTCGGCAACGATCAGTCCCCTGCAGCCCTGGCCTACAACAACATCGCCGGCCGTCTCCAAGGTGACGCCATCCCTCTGATGGATCCAGCCAAAGTCCGCCGTGGACTCCGCGCAAAGGTGCGCCAGCTGATGCAAACCAAGATTTTCTGAACGAATGACACTCAAGGAGTTCATCGACAAACTGCTGCGACGGGAACCTTCCAGTGCAGGAACAGCCAAGGAACGGCTTCAGCTTGTTCTCGCCCATGACCGCAGTGATCTCAATCCCGAATTGCTGGAACAGATGAGGCGCGAAATTCTCGAGGTCGTGGCTCGATACGTCGAAATCGATTTAGAGGAGGGAGATGTCACTTTGGAAACGGAAGACCGCGTGACGGCCTTGGTCGCCAATCTTCCGATTCGCCGTGCACTCGAGAAATCTGGATCCGGGGGAACTCTCTGAGCAGCCACCCTGCTGACAGATGACCGCCCTCAACACCCTGACCTCCGCCGAACAGCGGGTGGGCAACTTGCTGAGCCAAGGCCTGAGCAACAAAGCCATTGCTCAGCATCTGGTGCTCAGCATTCGCACCGTCGAGTGTCACATCAGCAAGGCGCTCGCGAAAACCGGCTGCACCAGCAGGCTCCAACTCGCTGTCCTTTTGCTCACCGACGCCCAACAGGCAACCGAGCCCTAAGGGCGACCACGTAAAATGAAAAGGTGCCGGCTTAGCTCAGTGGTAGAGCAGCGCTTTTGTAAAGCGAAGGCCATCGGTTCAAATCCGTTAGCCGGCTTCCAATGTTCAGTTAGAGCGACGGTCTTGTCCTGACAAGAGCCACACCAGAATCGCCAGGCCAAACCAGGGAAGCCATCGCATCTGGAGCAGCACGGTTAAACCCTGTTCAAGCGGCCAAAACAACCAGTGAAAGAGGCCCATGCAAACCATGCATAGGGCGATCAGCAGCAACACGTCGTCAGCCCACTCCTGGAGGAATCACAGCACCAGCTCTGAGAATCCGCCACTGACCTGGGCCATGCCACTTCAGAACTGTGCTGGCCAGGCCGGATGGTCTGGGCCAGGGCGAGGGTCCCAACAGGGGGATTGTCGGAAAAATCCGAGCCACCTCCTCAGCACTCTGTGTGGATGGCTCACCGGACAAGTTGGCACTGCTGGTGGCTAGGGGGCCGCTTGCAGCAAGCAGCTCGAGCGTCATCGCGCAATGGGGAATGCGAAGCCCCACCGTTGACCCACCAGGGTTCAAGTAACGCAGCATCCCAGACGCAAGGGCAGGAAGCACCAAGGTGATTGCACCCGGCCAATGGTTGATGGCCAACTGCTGAGCGTCCTGCCGACAAACTGACTGGGCTTCCGCCAACAGCTCCGCAGCAGTGGCTGCCATCAAGATCAGAGGTTTGTCCGCCGGGCGCCGCTTCAGCGACCAGATCTTGTCGGCCTGCTCGGGCCGACAGGCCAAACCGGGCAAGGTGTCTGTTGGGATGGCCGCAACCTGCCCATCGCGGAGCTGAGCCGCCAATGCGTTGGCGTCCGTGAACCGTGGCATGGCGTCGGTCATGGTGCTGGGGATGCCTTGTTCTGGGCCACTGCAAAGCGAG
>NZ_JBGKDP010000022.1:0-3060 GCF_042954245.1 Parasynechococcus sp. | reverse complement strand
GGGCGGCACATCAGCGTGCGTCCCGGAGCCACCCTGCATGGCCAGAACGTGGCGGTCCCTGGCGACATCAGCGCAGCAGCCTTCTGGCTTGTGGCTGGAGCCCTGATTCCAGGCGCCGATCTCACCATCGAAAACGTAGGGCTCAATGCAACACGCACCGGGATCCTGGAGGTGCTGGAGCAGATGGGTGCCCGGATCGAGGTGCTCAACCCCCGCGACGTCGCGGGGGAACCAGTGGGCGATCTCCGGGTGACCCACGGACCCTTGAAACCCTTCAACTTTGGCGAGGAGATCATGCCCCGCCTTGTGGATGAGGTGCCGATCCTCAGCGTCGCCGCCTGTTTCTGCGAGGGCGAAAGCCGGATCAGTGGAGCGTCTGAACTGCGGGTGAAGGAAACCGATCGGCTGGCGGTGATGGCGCGTCAGCTCAAGGCCATGGGAGCCGACATTGATGAACACGACGACGGCATGACCATCCGCGGTGGTCGTCCGCTCAAGGGAGCCGTGCTGGACAGCGAAACCGATCACCGGGTGGCGATGAGCCTCAGCGTGGCAGCCATTCTCGCCGACGGCAACTCCAGTCTGGCGAGAAGCGAAGCCGCAGCCGTGTCGTATCCCTCGTTCTGGGACGAACTTGAACGGCTCCGCTGCTGAGCTCGGCGGCCTCCGCGTCTACCCGACGGCGGATGGAAGCTTCAGCCTGCACAGCGATTACTTCGGGGAAGCCTTTCACAACTCGGCGGGGGCCCTGAATGAGGCCCGGGCCAAGTTCGTCCAACCCGCGGAGCTGCAGCGCTTCAGCAGCGGCTCTAATTTAAGAATCCTGGATGTGTGCATGGGGCTCGGTTACAACACTGCCGCTGTACTGGAGGCCTTGCCGGCGGCTGAGCCGAAGTTGCAGTGGTGGGGGCTTGAGCTGGACCGCCGCCCCTTGGAACAAGCCTTGGAGCAGGTGAGCTTCCAATCCCTCTGGTCAGCCCCTGTGCTGGCGAAGCTTGAAGCCATCCGCGACCACGATGGCTGGCAGGAGCCCACCAGCCAAGGGATCCAGTTCTGGGGTGATGCCCGATCAATGCTCCAGGAGATTTCTGAGCCCGTTCGCTTTGACTTGGTGCTGTTGGACGCCTTCTCCCCCCAGCGCTGCCCGGAGCTGTGGAGCGAGGAATTCCTGGGAGCCTTGGCGCGTCGCTTAGCGCCGCAAGGAAGGTTGCTGACCTATAGCCGTTCCGCTGCGGTGCGGGCCAGCCTGAAGCGAGCGGGCTTGAGCCTGTTTTCACTGCTGCCAGCCCCCGGCGAACGGGCGGGGTGGAGCAGCGGCACCCTTGCAACTCCAGCAGACTCCGGCTGTCCTCTGGACGGCCCCGGTTGGCGCCCCCTCTCGGTGATGGAGTGGGAACACCTGCAGACGCGGGCGGCCGTGCCGTTTCGCGATCCCCAGGGCAACGCCACGGCTGAGGTCATTGTTGAGCGCCGCAGCCTTGAACAGGAGCATTGCGGTCACGAACCCACCAATGCCTGGCAAAGGCGCTGGCGCAGGGACAGTCCGTCCTGAGCTCGGTAGATTCCGCCCGTTTCCCCCTCGCTCCGTATGCTCGCCGTAGCCGTTCTGGCCGCTGGAAAAGGCACCCGCATGAAGAGCGCACTCCCGAAAGTGCTCCAACCCCTGGCGGGAGCCACCCTGGTGGAACGGGTGCTCGCCAGTGCCGGCAACCTGCAACCGGAACGGCGGCTGCTGATCGTGGGGTATCAAGCCGAACGAGTGGAGCAGCAGCTGGCTCCGCTCGGAGGCCTGGAATTTGTTCTGCAGCAGCCCCAGAACGGCACGGGCCATGCGGTGCAACAGCTGATCCCATCGCTGCAGGGCTTTGAAGGCGAACTGCTCGTGCTCAACGGCGATGTACCGCTGCTGCGACGTGAAACCGTCGACGCATTGGTGCAACAGCACCGGGCCAGCGGTGCCAATGTCACCCTGCTGACGGCACGGCTCGCGGACCCCACCGGTTACGGGCGTGTATTCGCCGATGCCAACGGCCAGGTGAGCAGCATCATTGAGCATCGCGATTGTACGGATGAGCAATGCACCAACAACCTCACCAACGCCGGGATCTACTGCTTCAACTGGACAGCTCTGGCCAACGTTCTACCGAAGCTCAGCACCGACAACGATCAGGGGGAGCTCTATCTCACCGACACGGTGGCGATGCTCCCGAAGGCCATGCACCTGGAGGTGGCCGATGCCGATGAGGTGCATGGCATCAACAACCGGCGGCAACTGGCCCAGTGCGAAGCCCTGCTGCAGCAACGGTTGCGCCACCACTGGATGAATGAAGGGGTCACCTTCATTCATCCCGCGAGTTGCACCCTCAGTGAAGGCTGCAGCTTCGGCCGCGATGTGGTGATCGAACCGCAAACCCACTTCCGTGGCCAATGCGTGATTGGCGACAACTGCCGGATTGGCCCCGGCAGCCTGATCGAGGACACGTCGGTTGGGGCCAACGTCAGTGTGGTGCACTCCGTTGTACGGGAGGCCAACGTCGGCAACGACGTTGCCATCGGCCCCTTTGCTCACCTGCGGCCTGCCGCCGATGTCGGCGATGGCTGCCGCATCGGCAACTTTGTGGAGGTGAAGAAAAGCCAGCTGGGGGCCGGCACCAAGGTGAACCACCTCAGCTACATCGGCGACGCCCAACTCGGGGAGAAGGTCAACGTGGGAGCCGGAACAATCACCGCCAACTACGACGGGGTGAACAAGCACCGCACCGTGATCGGCAGCAACAGCAAGACCGGTGCCAATTCAGTGCTGGTTGCCCCCATCAACGTCGGCGAACGCGCCACAATCGGCGCCGGGTCAACGATTACCAAGGATGTGGCGGATGGCGCCCTGGCGATTGGTCGCGCCCGCCAGATGAGCAAGGACGGCTGGGCGGAACGAAAGGTTTAATCCAGCCTTTTCAAAGGCGTGGCAACAGCGGAATTAACCGTTCCAGAGCAACACCGCGGCTGGCCTTGAGCAGCAAAACATCGCCAGAGTTCAGCCAGGCTGCCAGGGGCGCTGCGGCG
>NZ_JBGKDP010000021.1:0-4562 GCF_042954245.1 Parasynechococcus sp. | reverse complement strand
AATAAGGAGATGTGAGCTTCACCTGCTGTTCCGACAACAAAGACAGGGAAGCTTCCTTCATGCACTTCATGGCTGCAACCATGCCAGGCATCGGAACACCGAGACTATTGTACATCTCGCGAGCGCCCACCAGGCCGATCTCCTGGATCATTTCGGTGCTACCGGCCAGAACTCCGTAGGTGACTAGACGGAGATACCAGCTGTAGTCGCGCAGGCACTGGGCCCGCTGGCGCTGACCGTAGGCATTACCGCCAGGCGCGACGTACTCAGGTTTGCGACCAAACAGTTGCTTGGCAGATTCGTCGACGATCTTCTTTTCGTTCTCGGTCAGAACCTTGACCACAGACACGCGCATCGCGCCTTGGTCAAGGAAATCCACCATGGTGCGGAGTTCTCCGCTGGTGGGATACCGCAGATCGTCATCGGCCTGGAGGATGAGATCCCGGACAACGCTCATGGAACTGGGCAGGCTTAGTGGAGTTTAGTGGTCTCGACCCGTTCACTCGACCCATCTCCGCCCGGGTGTTACGCCATTGCAATGGCAGGGAACCGAGAACATGACCAAAGTCGACAGCCCGAACAGCAGTGAACCGCGGCCGGGGCTCACGATCGAGCTCGAGGCTGTTGACCTTGACCGCGACGGCAAGGGTCTAGCCCGTTGGAACAACTGGGTGATCGTTGTTCCTGATCTCTTACCGGGGGAGCGCGCCAAGGTTCAGCTGCAGCAACGCCAAAAGTCGCGCTGGTTGAGCCGTCGGGTGGATCAGATCTCGTTTTCCGAAGATCGGCGCCGTCCCCCCTGCATCCTTGCCGATGACTGCGGTGGTTGCACACTGCAACGCCTGGATGACCCCGCCCAAACCCGTTGGAAAGCCCAGCAGATTCAACAGATCATGCAGCGCATCGGGGCCATTTACGTTGCCCCTGAGCCCACTCTTGTTGATGCCGAACGCTGCTTTGGTTACCGCAACAGAGCCTTGATCCCGCTGAAGCGGGACCAGAACGGACGCCTAAAAGCCGGCTACTTCCGACCGAAGACCCACAAGATCGTCAATCTGAACCACTGCCCGGTGCTCGATCCACGCCTGGACGCGTTGGTGGAACCTCTAAAGCAAGACCTGGATGCAGGGGGATGGCCGGCCGATCATGACCTGCTCGAAGCCCAGGGTCTGCGCCATCTCGGGCTTCGTCTGGCCAGCGCCACTGGAGACGTGTTGATCACGTTGATGAGCAGTCATACTCAGCTTCGAGGCCTGAAGGACCTCGCGCAGACCTGGGTCCAGCGTTGGCCCGCGGTGAAAGGGGTCTGCCTCAACCTTCAACCCAAGGCCAATAACCTGGTTCTCGGTCGTACCACCCATTGCCTCGCTGGTGTTCCCACCATTGAGGAACAGTTCTGCGGCATCAAGCTCTCCCTCAGCAGCACCACCTTTGTTCAGGTGAACACGCCGCAGGCGGAACGGATCGTTCAGCTACTCACCGACTGGCTTTTGATTCAGTGCGCCCGCGGACGTGTGGTCGACGCCTATTGCGGCGTTGGGACTATTGCCCTACCCCTGGCCAAGGCCGGTTTTCATGTTCAAGGTCTGGAACTGAATCCCGACTCGGTGGAGCAGGCCCGGCTCAATGCCATTCATAACGGTCTCTCCTCCCGCTGTGCATTTCATGCAGGCGATGTGGCAGACCTCCTCACTTTTCAGCTGGATGACTGTCAGGCGCTTGTGCTGGATCCACCGCGACGGGGTCTCGATCGACGCGTGGTGGACGGCATTCTTGAGCAGCCTCCTGCCGTGCTGGCCTACCTCAGCTGTGACCCCGCCACCCAAGCACGGGACCTGCAAGCACTGCTCGGTCCATCAGGCCCCTACGAGCTGGAGATGCTCCAGCCCGTGGACTTCTTCCCTCAGACAACGCACCTTGAGTCGTTGGCGCTGCTGAAACGGATCAGCTCCTGAGCTCCGCCTGAAACTGCTTGCACAATGCTGCGCGCACCTTGTCGTGAACGGGCTGAATTTTGTCGTCGGTGAGGGTTTCGTTTTTGCCGCGATAGCGCAGACGGAAAGCCTGGCTCACTTTGTTGTCACCCAGCTGCTCCCCCTCAAAGCGATCCACCAGCTCCACCTGCTCCAAAAGAGGTTTGCCTGCCTTGCGGATGGCTTGGATTAGATCGGCAGCTGCACTTGATAGGTCCACCACCACGGCAAGATCCCGCTCACTGAATGGCACGGTTGGGTAGGGCTTGAAGGATGGCGTCCAGCGGTTGCTGCGGGTGGCGGCATCCAGCAGTCGCGCGAGGTCGAGTTCAAACAGATAGGTGGCTTCAGGAAGATCAAGCTCCTCAGCCATGGCTGGGTGAAGTTGACCGAAACACCCCAAGGGGCGTCCTTCCAACACCAGGGCGGCGGCCCGACCCGGATGCAGTCGTGCATTGTCGGTCAGACGACGGTCGGACAGCTCCAGCTGCAGGGCCTCCAGCACTCTAGTGAGAACCCCACGGGCCTGGAAATAGTCCGGCGCCTGCGGTTTGCCACTGGTTGCCCAGGTGGAGAGGCGTCGATCTCCGCAGATCACGCCACCCAGAATTGCGGTCTGGCTGACGGCTTCCGGGGAGCCGCTGTAGGTGTTGCCGATTTCGAAGATGGAGCAACCCCGCTGCGATGCCTTCAGATTGCGAACACAGATCTGCAGGTGTTCCTCCCAGAGGTTGGTGCGCAGATGGCTGGTGTCGGCCAACAACGGATTGCTGATGGCGATGCGCTGTTCTTGCTCTGATCCAGGAACGAGAGACAAGGTGGTGACCTCCTGCAGCCCCGTGGCACAGAACAGCTGCCGCAGGCGCCGTTCCGCCTGCTGGCGCGGTGTGAGGGCACCGGGCTTCAACGGATCCGGCAGATGGGCCTCGAACCGATCGAAGCCAACAAGTCGGGCCACTTCCTCGATAAGATCCACTTCACGCTGCAGGTCTTGCCGTCTTGAGGGCGGCGCAATCACCTCCCATCCCTGCTCATGGGCTAAGAGCTGGCAACCGACGGCTGACAGGCAGTTTTTGATGCTGGTGTCATCCAGATCCTCCGGGCCATCTGCCGCATCGAGGGGGCCAAGCAGTTGATGCAGGGCACTGCGCCGCAACAGCACCGGTGCCGCTTCTGAGGGACCGGTCCCTCCCACCCAACGGCCCTTCTCAGAGCAGGAAAACTCCTGACTTAATAATGCCGAGGCACGGGCCGAACAGGGCAGGGTCATTTCCACAGGCAACCCCTTTTCGAAACGGCTGCTGGCATCCGTGCGTAAGCCCAGGGCACGGGCGGACTGACGAACCCGCGGCGGAGCAAACAGGGCGGATTCGAGCCAGATGTTCCGGGTTTTGGCGGTCACCCCACTCTCGAGACTCCCCATCACACCTGCGACGGCCACAGGCCGGTCATGACAGGTGACGACCTGAACGCGGCTGTCGAGGCTTCGTTTCTGATCATCCAGACCTACAAAGGTTTCCCCGTCGCGAGCGGGACGGACAGCAAAACTCTTGGCATCCACCGGATGCCCGGTCAGTTGTTCCAGCGCATCGGCATCAAAGGCGTGGAGGGGCTGCCCCTGCTCCAGCATCACCAGATTGGTGACGTCAACCACCGCATTCACGCTGCTCACACCACCGCGCTCAAGACGCTGCTGCAACAGGGTAGGTGAGGGCTTGGAGCCATCCACACCCTCGATCCTGGTGATCGAATAGAAGCAGCCGTCCAGTTCTGTGTTCAGCGGAGTGGTGCTGGGATCCAGATCCAGCTCGGGCAGGCTCAAACTGCCACCGGTCAGGGCCGCTACCTCGCGAGCGATACCCACCATGGAGAGGCCGTCGGGGCGATTGGCGGTGATGGCCAGCTCCAGAACGGTGTCGTCGAGTCCTAGCAGGGGCGCTACAGGCGAACCGGTAGGCGGCAGCGATTCCTCAAGCTCATCCAGGATGGCGATGCCGTCGGATTGCTCCGTTAGGCCCAGCTCGGTCAGGGAGCAGATCATTCCGTTGCTGGCCACACCCCGCAATTCGCCGGCTTTGATCATCAAGCCAACGGCGGGGAGGGTGACTCCGACCATGGCCACCGGAACATGGATGCCGGCACGAACGTTGCTGGCACCACACACGATCTGGATTGGTTCCTGAGCTCCGACATCCACGCTGCAAACGCTCAGCTTGTCGGCATTGGGGTGTTTGTCCTGTTCTAGGACATGGCCAACCACCACGCCCTGGGCCCGGGCGCTTAGATCATCAACCTCGTCCACCTCAAAGCCTGCCATCGACAGGCGCTCGGAGAGATCGTCCACGGACTCATTCACCTGGACCAGCTGCTTTAGCCAGGAGATGGATACCCGCATCGGATCTATGCCAGACAGCGCGCGATCTTAGGAAGTCCCCATGGGAGAGCTACTCAGGACCTGTCAAGTCAGGAGGTAAGCTCGATGTCTGTCAATTCGCTTCGCACCTGCGGCGCAACGTCCTTATATGGCTAAGAACAAGGGCGTCCGGATCGTGATCACTCTCGAGTGCACCGAATGCCGGTCCAATCCCG
>NZ_JBGKDP010000020.1:0-1608 GCF_042954245.1 Parasynechococcus sp. | reverse complement strand
GGGCTCCAAGGGCCAGATCCAGAATCGTGGTGCCGCTGTGTCCAAGCCCGCGAATCAACAGCAGCCTTGTACGAATCGTCATCGAGCGAAGGCCTGAGATCGGAAACGGGGTGGAACGTTGCGCAGAAACTGCGCCACATCCCTGTGATGGTGGTCGATCGTGAACCGCTCCTGAATGCAGCGGCGCCCTGCCTGCCCCCAACGCTGCGCCAGAGATGGATCCACGACAAGCCGATAAAGCCCTGCGGCCATCCCAGCCACATCCCCTTCCGCCACGAGCCATCCACTCTCGCCGTGGCGGACCACCTCTGGGATGCCCGCGTGACACGTGGCAACCACCGGCAGACCACTGAGCTGCGCTTCCATCACCGCCACCGGATTGCCTTCGCTGTCTCCATCGGGTGCCACAACCGAATGCTGGACGAACCCCCGCACCTGGCGCATCAAGGCAGCAATCTCCTGCTGAGGCTGCGCACCAAAAAATCGCACAACAGATCCGAGACCCAGCTCCTGCACCAACTCCTGGGCCTGATGCAGCAGGGGACCTTCCCCAACCATCCACAGGGCGAGATCAGGGCTCGGATGCTGTTCCACCAGCTGTGCAAAAGCGCGGATCGTGAGCAGCGGACCTTTCTTGGCGACAAAGCGCCCCACCGCCAGGAACACCGGGGCGGCCGACACCGGGGCACTGGAATGAAACAACGACGCATTGGCCCCTGAGGCACTGATCAAGATCCGGTCGGACTCCAGGCCCAGCTCCAGCAGGGTCCGCCGCATCGGCTTCGATTTAACGATCGCTCCCGAGGCAAGTCGGATCAAACGGCGATAACGCGACTTCTGCGCACCGAACTTGGTCCAAGCGGAGAGGTCCGAACCACGAAAGTGCACCACCAATGGACAGTCAGCCTCTGCCGCTGCCTCCATCACCCGCACCGCATGGAAGCCGAACTCCACCAGCAGCAGATCAGGCTGATGGCGACGGATCAACCAACGGGTCACCACGGCCGCCGGCCAACCGGCGAGACGAAGCCATCCCAGCCGCGTCAGCAGCTTGCTGCACAACACGGCAACGCCATAGGCCAGCCTGCGGGGCTCAGTCAGCGGCCGTTCATCGCCGAAATAGGCCGTGGTGACGAAGGGTAGGCCAGCGAGATTGGCCCGCACGAAGGTTTCCGACGCTGCCCGGCGCGTGGGTGCCAGAACCAGCAAGCGCTGCCTGGTCATGGGGCGCGCAACACCCCATCCCAGATGGGGGCGAGCTGGGGCCAATCGCGGGCCAACAAGGAGTCGCGTGCTGCGGCCCCAAGACTTTCACGCAAACCCGTGTCGGCCGCCAGTTGCTCGAGTGCCTGGGCCAGCGCCGCCACATCTTCGCTGGGAATCACCCAGCCATTGCGACGGTGATCAATTTCCTCAAGGGGCCCTGGGGACGCATCGCTCACCACCACCGCCAGCCCCTGCGCCATCGCCTCGAGCAAGGCGTTGGGCATGCCCTCAAACCGGGATGGCAGCACGAACACAGCCGCCTCAGCCAACAGACGCGTGACATCGGAGCGGTGTCCGAGAAAGCGGACCCGGCCCCCGAGCTGCAACCGTGCCACTTGATTC
>NZ_JBGKDP010000019.1:0-7919 GCF_042954245.1 Parasynechococcus sp. | reverse complement strand
ACCACGGCGGTTGATGAACGCAGTGAGGTGGAAGTCCTCAATCAGTTGCTGACGACGACCCCACCTTTGTTCGGTACTGAGATCGCTCTGCTCAAGGGCAATATCAAGGTTTTCGCGCACCGTGAGATTGCGAAAGACACTGGCCTCCTGGGGCAAATAACCCACCCCAAGCCGTGCCCGTTCCGGCATGGGCAGATCGGTGACTTGCCAACCATCAACAATCACCTCACCCTGGTCAGGGGAAAGAAGACCGATCACCAGATTGAAGGTGGTTGTTTTTCCAGCTCCGTTAGGACCCAGTAGGCCGACCACCTCGCCAGGGGATAGCTGCAGATCCAAGCGCTTCAGCAGCTGGCGGCCCCCAAGTGCGATGGTGACATTCGACAATTCCAGAGTCATGGAGTCACCGAGCTGGTCTCAGGATCGGCATCAGCCACGGGCTGACTGGGCTGAAGCGACCACTCACTGAACACCTGCTGACCAGGAAGAGGGGTGGCCATCGCACGACCTTCCTCGAGCAAATAAGTGAAGCGATCGGCGCGCAGCAGGTTGCCATCGTTCTGAATCACATCCACATCTCCGCTCAGCACAATCCTGTCTTCCTCCGTGAAGTACTGGGCCTGTCGGCTGGTGGCCACCAGACCGCGACCTGCATGCACCAAACGAACATTGCCGCTGGCAGTGATCACGCCCGTGTTGTTATCAGCCGATTGCAGATCCGATTCGATCGTGATCACCCCTGCTTCAGCAGGCTGCTGGGCCTGAACCGGAACCAAAGGACAAAGGGGTGCCAGAAGGGGCAGAGCTAAAAAAAGGGCTCCGGAACGGAGCATCACTTTGACTCCCACGCAAACAGCCCAAGTTCATCGAGATTACCGGCGCTTCAGTGTCGGCACTGCAGAACTGGGACAGTGCATGACTCGGGATCCCCATCCTGTTGAAGCGCCTCAAGCCGCTGTTGTGCAGCACGGCATAAGGACGCAAGGTCAAGGCCAAGATCTGGGGTTCCCGGGCGTTTCAAACGTCCTAAGGCTTCACCGAAAAGAATTGTGGCACCTCGCCGGTTGCCCCGTTGGAGGTGCAACTGCGCCACGGCCACTTGCAGGATGCCCTGCAAGCTGCGCCGTTCTGGATCAGCCGTTTCATGCCAAAGCTCTTCAAACAAATCGTGGGCGGCGTACCACTCACCGGCATTGAAGAGCTCCAGCCCCTGCTGAAAACGGGGATCCACCTGCGGCATCAGCGCTTGGACTTCGCCGGCTTCTTGCCGGGAAGTTTGCGCAGACGGATCGACTCGGGGGTGACTTCGAGCATCTCATCGGGTCCGATGTATTCCAGTGCACGCTCAAGGGTCATTTGAACCGGTGCTTGCAGCGTGTCCAATTCCTCAGCGCCAGCCGAACGCATGTTGGTGAGCTGCTTGGTCTTGCAGACGTTGATCTCCAGATCCTGGGGACGGTTATATTCTCCAATGATCATTCCCTTGTAGACCTTGGTGCCAGGGCTGATGAAGAACTGACCGCGATCCTCGGCGTTCTTCAGGGCATAAAAGGTTGCCGTTCCCTCTTCGAAGGCGATCAGAACACCATTGCGACGGGTGTCGAATTCACCCATCATCGGCCGGTATTCATAGAAGGAATGGCTCATGATTCCTTCGCCGCGGGTGGCGCGGATGAATTCACCCCGGAAACCGATCAGACCGCGGGAGGGAACGATGAACTCCAGCTGGGTGCGGCCATCAGCGCTGGTTTCCATGTTCTGCATCTCGCCCTTGCGGGTGCCCAATTTTTCAATACAGCTGCCGACCGCTGGTTCAGGGACATCCATCACCAGGGTTTCCACAGGCTCACAAGGGGTGCCATCAATGGTGCGGTAGATCACCTGGGGCTGGGAAACCTGGAACTCATAGCCCTCACGGCGCATGGTCTCGATCAGGATACCGAGGTGCAGCTCACCACGACCACTCACTGCAAAACGGTCGGGTGAATCGGTGTCTTCCACACGCAGGGCCACGTTAGTGAGCAACTCACGCTGCAGGCGGTCACGCACTTGACGGCTGGTGACGAACTTGCCTTCCTTGCCTGCAAACGGGGAATCGTTGACGACGAAAGTCATCTGCAGGGTGGGCTCATCCACCTTGATCAGCGGCAGAGCGGTGGGCTCATCCGGGCAGGCGATAGTTTCGCCGATGTTGACGTCGTCAAAACCGGCAACGGCCACCAGATCTCCAGCGGAAGCCTCTTCAATCTCGACGCGCTGAAGGCCCTCGAAGCCCAACAGCTTGCTGATGCGGCCCTTCTTGACGGAACCGTGGTCTTTGATCAGTGCAGCACTCTGGCCCTGCTTGATTTTGCCGTTGTGAACGCGGCCAATGATGATCCGGCCCAAGAAGTCGGAATAATCAAGGGTGGTGATTTGCAGCTGGAGAGGCTTCTCCGGATCACCAACCGGGGGCGGAACGTGGCGAAGGATGGCATCGAACAGCGGACGCATGTTGTCGCTGTCGGTCTTCATGTCGGGCTTGGCGAAACCCCCAAGACCGCTGCCGAAGAGATAGGGAAAATCGCACTGATCGTCATCAGCACCAAGTTCGATGAACAGATCGAGCACCTTGTCGACGGCGGTCTCGGGATCCACCCGAACACGGTCGATCTTGTTGACGAACACGATCGGACGCAGGCCCTGTTCGAGGGCCTTCTTCAGCACAAAGCGGGTCTGGGGCATTGGGCCCTCATTGGCGTCCACGATCAAGAGACAGCCGTCGACCATGCCCAGCACCCGCTCCACTTCACCGCCGAAGTCGGCGTGACCGGGAGTGTCAACGATGTTGATCCTGGTGTCGTTGTAGGTGACGGCTGTGTTCTTCGACAGGATCGTGATACCCCGCTCACGCTCCAGATCGTTGGAGTCCATCACACAGGTGGGGACAGCCTCGTTGTCACGGAAAATTCCTGACTGCGCCAACAGCGAATCGACCAAAGTCGTCTTGCCGTGGTCAACGTGGGCGATGATCGCGATGTTGCGAATCGCCTTGTTGTTGGCGCTCATGCGGGCTGACCGTAAGTATTTGTGAAGAACGCCAAAGGCGCAGTGCGACAGGTTATCTCAACGTGAGAATCGACGGTGCGCTCCGGAGCCTTGCTCCGCAGACTGCCGCGGGTGACGCCGAACTGGCGGTGGATCTGCTCCTGGGACCAAACGTCCTGGGTCGCCTCCGACCTGCCAGAGCCTCGGCGTAAAGGCTGACACGCCGTCGCGTCGCAATGGCATCCTCATTGAGCAGTTCAAGGCGGATCCTGCGCCCGCCCGCAGCAGCGACGGAGGTGCTTCCACACCCGACTGAGCTGTTTCATTGAAGAGGGTGTTGCGACAACCCAGATCAGCCCGCAGGAGATGTTCAACGTCGCTGCGATCTCGCAGGGTGACGTGGTGCTTTTCACAGAGACGACCGCAATCGGTGTGGTCCTTGCCGTCCGAGAGGAACGCACAGAACAAGCAATGCTCCATGTGGAACAACGGTATGTGCTGAGGCAGGGTGACCTCCAGCAACGCTGGATTAACGGCAGCGGCCAGATCTGACAGTTGTTACAGGTTGAGATCGTAACTGGCCATGAGCCGCTGCAGCTTCCAGTGGTCGCGATACCAGTGGAAACTCAGGGGGTTGGTGGTATTGAGGGAAAAGTCGCCAATGCAAGGGGCCAGCGGCGTCAGCACCTTCAACTGATCGGCATTTCGCACCAGGAAGCCGTCGGGGCGGGCGCGAATCAAAAGGCTCAAGACTCCAGCGTTCATCCGGCCGTGTGATCCGTGTCCCGGCCAACCAAACACCTTCCGGCCAGCAGCCTCGACCGATCGCCACCGCTTCCCGCAGCTCCCGGGGCTGCTCGAGATCCGCAACCACCGAGCGAATCGGCAGACCCGTGCCCGAGAGATCCGCCAAGGCCTGCAACTGCTCCAGGCTGCGCACCAGCACCACCAAGCCTGGCTTGGTCTCGCTGAGGGAGGGCTCAGCTGGGGGAGACATCTGGGCTAGAAGCTCTGTTGGGTCTGTCGTTTTGGTTGATGCAGGGCTAGGGGCTGAATCGGTGCTGTCAGCCAGCGAGACCTTCAATTGCTCCAGCAAAGCCCTACGCATGCGGTTCAGTTCGGCCATGGGCAGAAAAAGATCCCCCTCTAGCTGGACCTCCAGATGTTGAAGCGGCCAGCCGGTTCCACCCAGGCGTCCCAGTTGCTGCTCAAGCCGTTCCCGATCGAGGGGGCGCTGCGAAGCGCTCTGCAGCGGCATGGTGCTGCAGAGCTGCAGATCCAATCCCTGGGGTGCCAGCAAGTGCAACTCCAGCGGTGCCTTCAGCCGACCGGACACCCGCAGCGCCAGATCCCGGGACCGAGCCTCCACCGTGCGGCGGGCAGCCCGCTGCCAACGGGACTGCCAATCGGGACCACTGGTGAGCCAGACCAAGGCGCCAGGTCTCAAGCCAGAGCCATCCAAACGCTCTGACCCGAGGCGCAGCTTCCAGCGTTCATCCGCTCACACACCATAATCCGGCTACCGATCTCCCGAGGCGGCTGCAGGGGGTCGGACGACAGCTGTTCCAGCACAAGGCCCTGACCGGGTTGCAGCTGTTCCCGGCTGCGCAGATGCAACCAACTGCCCTGTTCCACCCGCAGCAACTGCCCCAGAAGCGGGCCCCGCTTCTTGCTCCAGCGGCCATGCACCAGACGGCGATGGTTCACCACTTCCAGCCAACCTGTGGACAGACCTCGGGAAAATGCCAGCTCAAGCTGGCGTTGCACCTGTGACAACGAAGCGGGGGTCTGATCCAGGCGCTGCCGATAGGCGTCGGTGACGGCAGCCACGTAAGCAGCGTCCTCCAGGCGCCCTTCGACTTGAGGCTGGCCACGCCGATGCGCTGCAACTCCGGCAACAGCTCCCAGGCCGCTAGATCCTGGGGCGAGAGGAGGTATCGCTGGTCTTCAAGAGGGTGGGGTTGACCGTCCACCACCATTTCGTAGGGCAGGCGACAGACCTGGGCACACTCACCTCAATTGGCACTGCGCTGCCCGAGGGATTCACTGGTCAGATATTGACCGGAATAGGCGACGCAAAGGGCGCCGTGCACAAACACCTCCAACGGCATCGCAAGGTTCCGCTAGACCAGTTGTGTCTGCAGGCGCTCAAGATCACGCAGGGCCAACTCCTGGGCCAGCATCACCCGCTGATGCAGCCACTGCATCAGCGGGGGCAGGTCATCCAGTCGGAAGTTCTCAGCCCGCTGCCGGGTGTTGAAGGCATCAACGCCGAAATACACCGCATCGGCACCGGAGGTGGCGGCTGCCCTCATCGCAACCCAGTCGCCGGCGGGTGACAGCAGTTCGGGGACGTTCAAGAGTCGCGCCTGGAGAACCGACTGGCCGGCTCAAACAAACGCAGTGCATCCGCATTGCCCTCGTAGCGCCAATGCCAGGGTTCGTACATCACACCCTGTTTGTTGTCCTCAGGGAAGGACAACACGAAGTGATATCTGGCCGCATAGTCCTGCAACCAGCGAAAGGCTTCGGTGTCTTGAAAGCTCTGGGAGAGGTTGGTTTCAGGAAAACGGCCATCGCCGAGATCCACGGCATAACCTGTGCTGTGCTCGGAGTAGCCCGGAGGAGCCGACACCTGGGCTCGCTCTTCGGCGGTCTGGTTCCGTTCGGAGGCCACGTCAAAGAAAATCGATTCCTGAAGGGCCAGAGAGCGGAATCCACTGAGCAGACGCAGATCGACTCCGTCAGCCAAGGCGGAACGCATCATCGTGTTGAGGGCCTCGGCGGCCTCCACATTCAGCTCAATCCCCGGTTCAAAGACGATGAGTTGATCGGCATCCGCCTCTCCATAAGGGAAGTGACCAAGCAGACGGCCATCGACGTCGGGACGTTCTCGAAAACCTGAAATCTCTAGGCTCTGGGTGGGCTGCCGCCGGGACAGCAGGCTGGGAGCCAGCATGACCGCAGCCAGGCTTCCGGCACAGATGAGAACGAGCCCGAACAGCAAACCAACTGCGCCATCTCCCTTGCGTTGACGCGGCTGTCGTGTTCGACGGGCGACCGGAATGTCCTCCCGCTCGGTGCGTCGCGCAGAGGAGGCCCGAGCCAAGGCGCTGATGCGTGTTGTTTCGATCGTAAAGGCAGCAGCCAGGTCAACCCACAATGGCTTTTGTGGCAGTGATAGCTTCACAAAACAATCCAGCGGAGACGGGCTGAGATGTTGCGAGTTGCGGTGATCGGCGGTGGCCCCAGTGGCTCCTGTGCTGCCGAAATTCTGGCCAAGGCGGGAATTGAGACTTGGCTGTTCGAGCGCAAACTCGACAACGCCAAACCCTGTGGTGGGGCTATTCCGCTCTGCATGGTCGAAGAGTTCGACCTGCCCGACGAAATCATCGACCGCAAGGTCCGCAACATGAAGATGATTTCCCCATCCAACAGAGAGGTGGATATCAAGCTGGACCCCCTCGGCTACGACGAAAACGCCTACATCGGCATGTGCCGTCGTGAGGTGTTCGATGCCTTCCTTCGCAACAGAGCCGCCGATCTAGGCACAACCCTGATCAATGGCCTGGTGCAGAAGATCGACACCGGTACGGACCGTCAGGGCCCTTACACCATCCATTACGCCGACTATAGCGGCGGTGGCCCTACCGGTGAGCAGAAGACCCTGGCCGTGGATCTAATCATTGGTGCCGATGGCGCTAACTCCCGGGTAGCGAAAGCCATGGACGCCGGCGATTACAACGTGGCCATCGCTTTCCAGGAACGGATCAAGCTTCCTGCTGAGGAGATGACCTATTACGAAGATCTGGCTGAGATGTACGTCGGAACGGACGTCTCGCCCGACTTCTATGCCTGGGTGTTCCCCAAATACGACCACGTTGCCGTGGGAACGGGAACCATGCAGCAGAACCAGAGCCTGATCAAGGGTCTGCAGAAGGGCATCCGTGAGCGGGCCAACAAGCGTCTGTTCCAGGGTGAAGTGATCAAGGTGGAAGCTCATCCGATCCCCGAGCACCCCCGTCGGCGTCGGGTCGTGGGCCGTATGGCCCTGGTGGGCGATGCAGCGGGCTATGTCACCAAGAGCTCCGGGGAAGGCATTTATTTCGCTGCCAAGAGCGGCCGGATGTGTGCCGAAGCCATCGTGGAAATCTCCAACAACGGTGTCTCCATCCCCACTGAAAAGCAGATCAAGTCTACCTACCTCAAGCGCTGGGACCGCAAATACGGCGCCACCTATGCGGTGCTCGACATCCTGCAGCGAATCTTTTACCGCAACGACGCTGCCCGGGAAGCCTTCGTCGAGATGTGCGACGACAAGGACGTGCAGAAGCTGACCTTCGATAGCTATCTGTACAAGCGGGTGGTGATGATGAACCCCTGGCAGCAGATCAAGCTCACCCTCCGCACCCTGGGCAGTCTGATCCGGGGCGAGGCCCTGGCTCCATCCGTTTACAACCCTGTTCCATCGGCCGTTGGCCGTTCCGACGGCGATTTCCTAGCGGAGGAAGCGGCCCAGCAGATCAAGGCTCAGGCTGGCGAATCCAAGGAGACTAACTTCAAGGGTTCCGAATCGAAGGAAAAGGCCAGCGTCTCCTGAGAGAGGCCGGCCCACAACATCGCTGAAGCTGCTGGTTAGTTTCGCGACTCGATTGCTTTGCAAGCGGCATCCTTTACCCGCTCAATGTTCTTGGCGGGAGATGTTTCTTTCTTGGTCGTGCACCCGACGTTGATGGCGTAAACGGCGGTGGCAGCGAGGATCACCGCCGCAATCACGGCACGGTTCCCAGATCATTGCCTCCTCGCCGAATCACCACAAGCTGCTGGGTGGTGTTCGTCTCTTGATCAGACATTGCGGCTGAATGGCAGCCCTGGCCTCTGCTTAACCGCAG
>NZ_JBGKDP010000018.1:0-2647 GCF_042954245.1 Parasynechococcus sp. | reverse complement strand
CCATCGACTCAAACTGACGGGTGATTGCGCATCCGTAGAAGGTGACACTCGGACGAATGCGAGGGATCACTGCATCGATCCGCTCGAGCACATTGCCGCCCTGATAATGCATCTCGGGGTTCTGCGGATCAAGCCGCATGTAGCACTGCTTGACGTTGAGGAATTCCATGCGGTGTCCGAGCTCCTCACCGGCCTCCAGAGCAGTCGACGGTTGCTGTAAAGCTCTGGATCCGAGGCGAGCAGAGCAATGCGGAGGCCCGTGCGTTCGGTGCGCAAGGACGCATACATCGCTTCCAGCTGTGCCGGTTCAGTTCAACGTCACCCAGTTGATGGCTCCCCTCAGGATCCACAAGCACGCGCCCCACCATTGCCTCGCGACCCAGCAACATCCGGTAGCCCATCGCATCCCGGTTGGTGAGGGTGAGTTTCATCGGCCAACGCTGCTCGCCGAGCACCAACTCTTCCCGAATCACATAGCGGGTTTCCGAGATGCCACTGGTGTTGCGCACGCCGCGTTGCTCCAGCACCGGCGCCTCATGGCGCACCACCACACTGCGGTCGTTCTGGAGCGGATGCACCTCAAAACTGATCCACAGCTCACCATTCCTCTGGAAGGGGACAATATTGAAGGCATGCAACGACGAGGTTGCAGCGCCGGAATCGACGCGTGCCTTAATCGCCGGCAGTCCAAACCCTGGCAGAGAGCACCACTCCTCACCGCCGCCGATGAGTTTGTTGGTCAAGGCAGCTGTAGGTCCTTATCGAGGGAGCGCAAAATCCTAGATCGGCTGAAGACACCCCTAGCCAACCCATCAACACAACGGTCCATCCCTCAAATGAGGGAATCAACTCGAAACAAGAAGTCTTCCAACCTTTGCCACCAACAACTGAGTCAGGAAGAACGACCTCACTCACGATTAGATCAACGATCAGACCGCCTGCAAAAGGAAGGAGTAGAATTCAGCGGCGATTGGACCGCTTGGAGTGGCTGTGTTTCGACGACAAATGCAACAGGTTTGATGCCTTGTCTTGCTCTTCCACCTTGGTGAGCTTTTTCACTAGATCCCAGGTGTCTTGCGCAGACATTTCCCCATCTTGCTCCCATTTGATGCTCGACAATTCAGCAGGAGACATCAAGAAAAGACGTGTTTTTTCAGCTTAAAGAACGTGGTGTCGATGTGGCCGTTGCAACCAAGCGATGTCACTTAAGACAATCGGAATATGGTGTACTCGGATACAACTTCCTGCGATGAGTCAATAAAAAAGCCTCAGCCGCATGGGCTGAAGCCAGGTAATGGGGAACAAGAGAAACATACCGGCCCTGCATCCACAATCAAGGGCTATAGACACCACATCTGGTAGCCGCTGAGCCTTGCCGAGGCACTTGACACCACTGACCACCAGCTACCAGCCCGAAAAGGTCAGTGCGAACCGACCCAAGAGCAACAGGAGCCGAGACGGATCGTCAACAACGCCAGAACACCAACCGCTGCAGCCACAAACGACAGTCCCATCAGCTGCTGACGACGCTTCTCACTCCTGGCCTCGACCGATTGGCTGCTGTTCAACGGAAAAATCCAGACAAGCCAGTCTAAGCGTTTTCAGTAACTTGCGCTACTAACATCGAAGTTCTGCCAGTGATGCGGCGGCTGCGTGCACGGAGTTGCGTGCGCGCCCTGAGATGAGGGCGGCGGCGACAGGGCCTTTCATAAAGATCGGCACTGTTTTCCCAAGACCGCACGTAGGGCCAGCTGCGTTTGACCGCAGGCGAATTGGTTGTTCTGCAACACCACCAGGCGTGGAGCCACAGGGCGGTCAGGCCACAAATCAAACCAGTCATGGCTGCATGATGAAACTCATCGGGGCGGCGTCAAGCGCAGGCCAGCAACCTAAGCAACGCTGAGTCATCCCCCCGGAGCTCTGCATGAATGAGTGATACGGCCAGTTGCCAAGTGCCCTTGATCCGATGCAGAACGGGTGCATCGGATCAGCAGCCATGGCCAAGCGTCGCTTTCTCGAAAAGCAACCGCTCACCGAAGCGGAAGGACTGACTGCCCTGATCATGATGGGGGTGGGGCTCACCCTGGGTGGCATCAGCGTAACCCTCTTGATGGCGCTGAATGCCTCAGTCGCGGGGTCTTGGCAGGAGCTCTGGCTCTCAGGCCAACTGAATTTCTGAGCTCAGGCCAGCCAAGGCAAACGGATGCCCAAAGTCTCCAAGGGATCCATCACGAGCTTGTTGAGGGCCCGGCCCAACAGTACCTGGGGTTCTTCCGGACGGATCGGACGCACCGAATGCTCTTGATGGGTGGATGCATCCGGCCCCTTCAGTACCCCACTGCGCAACGAGGCATTGGCGGCCTCGAGGCCGCAGACGTAGGCCCGTTCCTGGCACCGTGCTCGCGTTCGCCCATCCGCACCCAGTCGCCAGCACAGACCACAGACGCAAATGATGTTTGCAACGGCAGCCGTTGGTTGCAACTGTCGGGGGAAAACAACGACACCGAGCCCGGGTAACGCCGCACTTCAAACTCCAGCACCTGGGCAAGCCGAAAGCCCGGCACCGGCTGGGGCAACAGCTCATCCAGCAGGGTGTCGACGATCTGCTGATCACTCAACGCTGCGATCACCCTGGCGTTGTAGAAGT
>NZ_JBGKDP010000017.1:0-2374 GCF_042954245.1 Parasynechococcus sp. | reverse complement strand
GTTTGTGGGTGCGATCACCTTCACCGGTTCGATCGTGGCCATGGCCAAGCTGCAGGGTTGGCTGTCCACGCCGGCTTGGATGCAGAGCAAGGCGCGCCACGCCGTGAACATCTCGCTGGCGGTGGCATCCCTGGTGGGTGCCATTGAGATGCTGCGCAACGCTGAGTCGAGCACTGGCCTCTGGCTGCTGGTGGTGGCCTCCGGCCTGCTGGGGATCGGGGTGACGCTGCCGATCGGCGGCGCCGACATGCCGGTGGTGATTTCCTTACTCAACAGCTATTCCGGTGTTGCTGCGGCCGCTGCCGGTTTCGTGGTGGGCAGCCAGTTGCTGATCGTGGCCGGCGCCATGGTCGGTGCTGCTGGCCTGATCCTCACCCAGGTGATGTGCAACGGCATGAACCGTTCCCTGGTGTCTGTGCTGTTTGGTGGCGCCCTGGGTGCCACGAGCGCCACAGGCGGTGGCGGTGGTGAATACACCAACATCACCAGCTGCAGTGTTGAGGAATGCGCCCTCACCCTCGAGGCAGCTGAACGGGTGGTGATTGTTCCCGGCTATGGCCTAGCTGTGGCTCAGGCGCAACACACACTCAGGGAAGTGACTCGGGTGCTGGAGAGTGCTGGCATCGATGTGGTCTATGCCATTCACCCGGTGGCCGGCCGTATGCCGGGTCACATGAACGTGCTGCTGGCTGAGGCCGATGTGCCTTATGAGCAGCTTCAAGAGATGGATCAGATCAATCCCGAGTTCCCTGCCACGGATGTTGTGTTGGTGCTGGGTGCCAATGATGTGGTCAATCCCCAGGCCAAGAACGATCCCAATTCGCCGCTCTACGGCATGCCCGTTCTAGATGTGCAGGACGCCCGCACGGTGTTCGTGGTGAAACGGGGTATGAGCGCTGGTTACTCCGGCATCAAGAACGATCTGTTCGAGCTGGCCAACACCTCGATGTTGTTCGGCGATGCGAAAAAGATGCTCGGCGATCTCCTCGTGGAACTCAAGGATCTGGGCGTGGGCAAGAAGTGATGGGCCGCGGCGTGGACAACCCCCAGCTGCGCGAGCGGCTGAGGGTTCCGTCGTTTAAGCAGCGCTGGCCCTGGATCGGTGGTGATCTGCAAACCCTTCGCGACACCCTGCGCGAGGTGGATCTTCCCCATGATCAAGGGGTTCCGATTGAAATCCCCGTGCCAGCCCTGCCCAATGGAGCGGCTGCAGCAGGATCTTTGCTTGCCCTACTTGATCAGCCGGAAGGGGAACCCAAGAGCTTGGTTCTGCTGCTTCATGGCCTGGGTGGATCCAGTTCTCGGAAAGGCCTGAGGCGGATGGGTGTGGCGCTCCAGGCCGCTGGTTTTGCGGTGCTGCGTCTCAACCTGCGCGGTGCTGATCCGGGACGCCACCTGGCGGGTGGCACCTCTGCAGCACGCTGCAACAGCGATCTGCTGCCTGTGATTGCCCGGGCCAGAAGCTTGGCGGCGGGTCGCCCTTTGCTGGGGGCGGGCATCTCCCTGGGCGGCACGATGCTGCTTAATGCCGCTCTGGCCTCGCCTGGCGTACTTGATGGCCTCGTCTGTGCCAGCAGTCCCCTGGATTTGGCCGCCTGCAGCCCCTCGATCGAGCGACTGCGCAATCGGGTCTACCAACGCTGGCTGCTCAAGCGGTTGGTGCGTCAGACCTTGGCGGATCCCTTTGGAGTAAGTACTGACGAGGTGGTCAAACTGCAAGCGACGCCCCCCCGTTCGATCCGTGAGTTCGACAGTGCCGTGACGGCTCCCCGCTGGGGGTTTGCGGATGTGGAGGCCTACTACCGCGAGGCCTCACCCTTGCAGCATCTGGTGCCTGCCGGTAAGGCGATGCCGCCCACCTTGCTGCTGCAGGCCCTCGATGATCCCTGGGTTCCTGCCTCCTCTGCGATGGATCTCGCTGAGGCGCTGCCGCCGGAGGCCGCGATTCGCACGTTGTTCACGCCACGGGGAGGGCATAACGGCTTCCACGGCCATGACGGCTGCTGGGGCGACCAGCTGGCGGCGGCCTGGCTCAGGGACGTTGTTGCTGGCTAAGCCGTGATCTCCTCTGGTTGCGGGCCTCTCGCTCTTCAGTAATGGAAGGCTCGATCGCTTGGGTCCTGATACACAGCGCCACCGCAGCGTGTGGCAATCCTCCACAGCGCTTTGTGGATCGGGGTGGAGTCGTAGCGCACCAGCTCAGGAAACCTCTGCCTCAGAAGTTGTGTTCCACGCCAGGCGTTGTAATGCGGAATCGATGAATTGACGTGATGGGACACATGGGTTGAGCCGATTCCATGGTGCAGCAGTAAGTTAAGGGTGGGCCCGTAGGGACGATCAACCGTTTGCAGTGCTCCCTTCGACCAAGTCCAGG
>NZ_JBGKDP010000016.1:0-1708 GCF_042954245.1 Parasynechococcus sp. | reverse complement strand
GCAGTTCGGCCCGGGTCAGTCGCTGGAGCAGGGCCAGCTCGGAGGGATTCAGCTGAATCGCCGCCCCAGGCTGCTCATCGATCGCAAAGCCGTCCTGCGGCAGCAGGCTGCAGCGCCAGTCCCACTGCCCCAGCGGTGGATCCAGGGGATCGCCCGTGATGCAGCAGGTCTGCAACGGCAGTCCATAACCGCCCAGGGTGAGCAGATGGATGCAGGCCTGGACCGTGCCGGCCAGCACCAGCTCCGGCTCGGCTCGGTGCTCCTCCAGACGTTCCAGGTGCAGCTGCATCGTGGCCAGCAACCCCTCCACGGGGTCTTGGGCCGTCAGTTGAAGACACAGATCACACAGCGCCTGCGCCGAAGCCAGGGTTTCCAGCTGTTGTCCGAGGCCGGAAAAACTGCGCAGCACCCGCAGTTGTCGCACCCGGGCCAGACCACTGCGTCCTCCCACCTGCAGTTCCAGCAGGGTGAGGGGGGCCGCAGCGGCCAGACTGCTCTTGGGTCGGCGTGCTCCGGGAACGGCGAAACGACTGACGCCCTCCGCATCACTGAGCAGGCTCAGCAGGCGGTCGTGCTCGCCGAGGGGGCCCACCTTGAGGGCGAGTCCGGTGAGGCGTCGTTCTGCCATTCAGGCCGCGGGGCGGCGCTGGGCCTGCAGAAGAGCCGGCGCGCTGCTGGTGCCCAGCAGATCGGCTCCCGCCAACAACAGGTCCCCCGCATGGCTGAGGCTGTGGATGCCACCGGCTGCCTTGATGGCGCAGCGTTTGCGGATCAGCTGTTTCAACGCAAGTATCTGATCGGCATGACAGGCCGGGCCAAAGCCGTTGCTGGTCTGCAGTCCCTCAGCGCCAGCATCAATGGCGGCCTCCACGGCCAGCTCCAGTTGTTCGCTCTCCAGACGGGCCATGTCCAGGACGGCCCGCACGGGAAGCCCCAGCTCGCAGAGAGTGGCGAGTTCCTCGGCAAACGCGCCTGAATCGCCATTGGCCAAGGCGCTGAAATCGGGCACAACATCGAGCTCCTGGGCGCCATGGGCGGCACACCACTCCGCTTCGGCCAGCTTGAGCTCAGCGGGAATTGCTCCGAAGGGAAAGCCGATGGCCGCCACCAGGCGGGGGCCTGCGTCGGTGATCCCGATGCGTTCCCGCAGCAGCGGCAGTTGACGCGGTGTGGTGCAGATGGCCCGCACGCCCTCCTGCATCCCGGAATCACAGAGGGCTTGGAGCTGGTCCCGGGTCAGCAGGGGGTCGAGGATCGCCTGATCAAGCCGGGGCGGTAGGTCGGGGAGCTCTTGGGCTGGATCAGCCATGGCGGGCCAGGAGGTCAGTCACGAGCCTGAATCACCCCATATCCCCCGTGGTTGCGTCGGTAGATCACCTGCAGCTGATCGCTCTCCTTCTCCCGGAACAGGTAAAAGTCGTGGTCGATCAAATCCAATTGGTGGCGTGCCTCCTCCAGGCCCATGGGCGGCATGGCGAAATATTTGCGTCGCACACCCGGATCTGGTAGTTCCGCCTCACGCCCCTGCAGAAGGGAGGCTTCAACGGGGGATTCATTGTTGACCACATCCGTGCTGGGGGTGTGGCTGGCGCTGTGGCCGTGGCTGTGGTGGTGATCGCTGTGGCGTTCCTTCCAGCGGCGCAGTTGGCGGGCCAGTTTCCCGGCGGCCAGATCGATGCTGGCGTAAAGGTTTTCACTGCGTTCCTGG
>NZ_JBGKDP010000015.1:0-2587 GCF_042954245.1 Parasynechococcus sp. | reverse complement strand
CGATGAGCGCAGTGTGATGCTGGAAATTCGTGCCGGCGCAGGCGGCGACGAGGCCTGTCTCTGGGCCGGTGATCTGGCACGGATGTATGAACGTTACAGCCAGAAAGTGGGCTGGGCCGTGCAATCCATCAGCTGGACCGAGGCCGACCTGGGCGGGTTTCGCGAGCTGATCCTTTCGGTGCGTGGCGACAGCGTCTATAGCCAACTGAAATTTGAAGCGGGAGTACATCGGGTGCAACGCGTCCCGGCCACGGAATCCCAGGGTCGGGTCCACACCTCCACAGCCACGGTGGCCGTGATGCCGGAAGCCGATGCCGTGGAAGTTCAGCTCGACCCGAAGGATCTCGACATCAGTACCGCACGTTCAGGCGGTGCGGGGGGGCAGAACGTCAACAAGGTGGAAACAGCCGTGGACCTTCTGCACAAACCCACGGGCATCCGCGTGTTCTGCACCCAGGAACGCTCCCAGCTGCAGAACCGGGAACGGGCCCTGGAGATCCTGCGCGCCAAATTGTTGGAGCGGGAGCAGGCTGCTGCTGCGGAACGCGAAAGCAGCGACCGACGTGCCCAGGTGGGAAGTGGTGACCGCTCCGAAAAAATCCGCACTTACAATTACAAAGGCAACCGAACCACCGATCACCGGCTGGGCCGAAACTTCACCTTGGCACCTGTGCTGGAAGGCCAATTGGAAGACCTGATCGGTGCCTGCACCGCCGAAGAGCAACGTCAGAAACTCGAAGCGCTGAGCGATCAGGCCGAGACCTGACGGTCAAGCACCGATGACATATTTCGCCCATTCCTGGTGATGACCGGAATGGATCTGGCGCCGGGCCTCAAAACCCAGGCTGCTGGCCGGCTGCCGCGGGACATGGCGGCCTCCTTTAGAGTTCGGTTGCCCTTTGTGACATTGTAGCTGAGACAAGCCGTGGTCACGTTCTCCCAGGTGTCACTACCTCCCCGACTGCGGGGCATCACATGATCGATCGATAACTGATTTTCACGACTGCCGCAGTACTGGCAGGTGGGTTGTCTCACTGGAAGAGGTTGCGACGCGTTAGGGGCAGTTGACGAAAGAGAACGCGGACGTACTGCCGCAGGCGGATCACCGTCGGCAGGTGGGTGCCCTGACGCAATTGCCGACAGGGGTCATGCTCCAGGCTCTCGGCCTTTCCCTTCAGCATCACCACCACAGCCCGTCTCCAGGTGGTGATATTGAGCGGCTCGTAGGACGCATTGAGAATGAGAACCTGGCCCATGCCAGCTCACTCAATAAAGTTCATGCTATCGGCGATGTGAAGCCGTCTCGGTAGCCCCGAGAACCGCCTGTGATTCCGGAGCTGAATCCACGTCAGCGCGCCTGGGTGGAGGTTTCACCTACGGCGATTCGGGCCAATGCCAGGGCTCTCTGCCAGCACCTCAGCCCTCGCACCCAACTGATGGCGGTGGTGAAGGCCGATGGCTACGGCCACGGCGCCGAGACGGTGGCACGAGCTGCCCTTCAGGGGGGAGCCACCAGCCTTGGCGTGGCAACGCTACAGGAAGGTCTTGAACTGCGGCGGGCCGGTCTGGAGGCACCGGTGCTGTTGCTCAGCAACCTCAATGAACCGGACGACCTGCGCACCTGTCTGCACTGGCGGTTGATGCCCACCCTGAGCAGCCTCAGGGATGCCCAGCTCTGCAACGCTCTGGCTGCCGACAGCGGTCGGTGTTTCGACGTGCAGCTGAAGATCGACACCGGCATGGCACGGCTGGGCTGCTCCCTCAGCGAGGGTCATCAGACCGCGGCGGAGCTGCAGAGCCTGGAACACCTCAATCTGGAGGGCATCTACAGCCATCTGGCCTGTGCCGACGAGCCGAACGATGCCTTGACCAGCCTCCAGCAGGAGCGCTTCGTGAGCATGCTCTCGGCCATGCCCCAAGCGGGTACCAGCATCACCCGCCATCTGGCCAACTCCGCAGGGACCCTGCTCAACCGGGAACTGCACCACGACCTCGTGCGCGTTGGGTTGGCCCTGTACGGCCATGCCCCCGCGAGTCATCTGAGCAATGTCATTCCCCTGCAACCCGCCCTGGCGGTTCGTGCCCGGGTCAGCCTGATCCGCGAGGTGCCCGCTGGCACAGGGGTCAGCTACGGCCACCGCTTCATCACCCAGCGCCCCACTCGCCTTGCGGTGGTGGGCATCGGCTATGCCGATGGTGTTCTGCAGTCCCTCAGCGGGCACATTCACGCCCTACATCGCAATCGCCAGCTGCCTCAGGTGGGAGCCATCACCATGGACCAGCTCCTGCTGGATGCCACCGATGCAGCTGAGCTGGAGGAAGGCGACATCGTCACTCTGCTGGGCCAGGACGGCGAGCTGGAGTTAAGCCCTCAAAGCTGGAGCAACCACTGCGGTTCGATTCCCTGGGAGATCCTCTGCGGTTTCAAACGACGCCTGCCCCGCGTTGAAGTCTGACCAACTGCCCAGCACTTGGTACTCTGGGTGCGCCGCTGGAGAGGTGGCTGAGTGGTTGAAAGCGGCTCCCTGCTAAGGAGTTACAGGAGGCAACTTCTGTCGAGGGTTCGAATCCCTCCCTCTCCGTTCCA
>NZ_JBGKDP010000014.1:0-8095 GCF_042954245.1 Parasynechococcus sp. | reverse complement strand
GCAACAGCTTCGGCCGGCCTGGCGAGACCGTTGCCTTCAACACCCTGCAGGGTGCGGTGAACAAAAACATGGAGGCCAGCCTGGCGGTTCCCTGCTTCCGCGTTGGTTACACCATCACCACCGACAAGCTGGATGCCTTCTACAAACAGGTGAAGCCGAAGGGTGTCACGATGACGGCGCTGCTGGCCAAGGCGGTGGCCGTCACCCTGGCGCGTCACCCCCAGGTGAATGCCGCCACCACAGCCGCTGGCATGGCCTACCCGGCCGACGTGAACGTGGCTGTCGCCGTGGCGATGGAAGACGGTGGCTTGATCACGCCGGTGCTGCGTAATGCCGATCGCACCGATCTCTATGAGATGTCGCGTCAGTGGGGTGATCTGGTCAAGCGCTCCCGCAGCAAGCAGCTGCAGCCGGAGGAATACTCCACGGGCACCTTCACCTTGTCTAACCTCGGCATGTTCGGTGTTGATCGTTTCGACGCGATCCTTCCCCCAGGCACCGGGGCCATTCTCGCCGTCGCCGCATCACGCCCCACTGTGGTGGCGAACAAGGATGGGTCCATCGCCGTCAAGCGTCAGATGCAGGTCAACCTGACGGCAGATCATCGGGTGATTTACGGCGCCGACGGCGCCGCTTTCCTGAAGGATCTCGCCGATCTGATTGAGAACCGTCCAGAAAGCCTGGCGCTCTGATCGGTCGCCCGCGTGCCTGACCCCAAGGATCTGCAACTTAGCAGCTACGACTACCCGCTGCCGCCTGAGCGGATCGCTCAGGCACCGGTTGAGCCCCGCCACAGCGCTCGGTTGTTGATGGTTCCCCCCCAGGGGGAGCCATCAACGCAGGCAGCTCACGGCCAGGTGTGGGATCTGCTCGAGCAGCTGCAGCCTGGTGATCTGCTGGTGGTGAACGACACACGGGTGTTGAAGGCCCGCCTGGCGGTGCGCCGTTCCGGGGGCGGACTGTCCGAGTTGCTGGTGCTGGAGCCGCGGGGGGAGGGCCGCTGGCTTTGCCTGGCCCGTCCTGCCAAGCGCATGCGGCCCGGCGACAGCCTCACGATTGATGGCACTTCGATCAGCCTGACGGTGCTTGCAGAAGACCCCGCCAGCGGTGGACGGGTGGTTCAGTTCCCCAGTGATTGCAGGGATGCCGAAACCATTGAGGGTTTGCTCAATGACGTGGGCGAGGTGCCTCTACCGCCCTACATCGAGCGGCACGATTCCAGCGATAGCCAGCGTTATCAGACCCGTTACGCCGATCGCCCCGGTGCGGTGGCTGCCCCGACGGCGGGGTTGCACTTCAGTGATGAACTTCTGGCGGGTTTGCAGCAGAAAGGGGTGGATCTGGCCCGGATCACCCTGCATGTGGGCCTCGGTACCTTTCGCCCTGTTGAAACGGAAGACCTCACCGCTTTGGAGTTGCACAGTGAATGGGTCGATGTCAGCCCTGCTGTGGTGGAGGCGGTGCAGGCTTGTCGAGGCCGAGTGATTGCGGTAGGCACCACGAGTGTTCGTGCCTTGGAGGGAGCCGCTCAAGCCTATGGCGGTGTTCTCAAGCCCTACACGGGGCCAGTGGATCTGGTGATTCAGCCGGGCTATCAGTTCAAGGTGATTCAAGCCCTGCTCACCAACTTTCATCTGCCCAAAAGCTCCCTGCTGCTGTTGGTGAGTGCCTTGATCGGCCGGGAAACCCTGCTGAAGCTGTACGCCGAAGCGATTGAGAGGAGCTATCGCTTTTTTTCCTACGGCGATGCCATGTGGATTGATGCAGCGGCGGTCCAGCCCCAGGCCTGCCCACCGGCACGTTGAGGTCTGAACGGTGAGGCCATAAAAAAGCCCCGTCAACGACGGGGCCAAGGCCTCTTGTTGAGACCGCTCAGACAGCAACCGGTTGCTCGATGATGCCGGTCGGCACCTCAGCGAACATCACCGAAGACAGGTAACGCTCGGCCAGGTCGGGCAGCACCACGACGATGGTTTTGCCGGCGTACTCATCTTTCTCAGCCAGACGAATAGCGGCTGCAGCGGCGGCACCGCAGGAGATGCCCACCAACAGGCCTTCCTCCTGGGCCAAGCACAGGGCCATGGCAACGGACTCCTCGTTGGTCACTTGCTCCACCTTGTCGACCACGGAGAGGTCGAGGTTTTGGGGGATGAAGCCGGCACCGATGCCCTGAATCTTGTGGGGACCGGGCTTGACAGCCTCACCGTTCATGGTCTGGGTGATCACCGGGCTGTTGGTCGGTTCAACGGCCACGGATTCGATCGCCTTGCCCGCTTCATTTTTGATGTAGCGGGAAACGCCGGTGATGGTGCCACCGGTGCCGACGCCGGCCACGAGCACATCAATGGCTCCATGGCAGTCGTTCCAGATTTCCGGACCGGTGGTCTTGAAGTGGATTTCGGGGTTGGCGGGATTGTCGAACTGGCTGGGCATGAAGTACTTGGCCGGATCGCTTTCAGCGATTTCCTTGGCCCTGGCAATCGCACCGGGCATGCCCTTGGCGGCCTCGGTGAGAATCAGTTCAGCCCCGAGCACGGCCATGACCCGACGCCGCTCGATCGACATCGACTCGGGCATCGTGAGGATCAGCTTGTAACCGCGGGCCGCGGCGGTGAAGGCCAGAGCGATGCCGGTGTTGCCGGAGGTGGGCTCAACAATCACCTTGCCCTTGGTGAGCTTTCCGCTTTTTTCTGCGTCCCAGATCATGTTGGCGCCGATCCGGCACTTGACGCTGTATGCGGGGTTGCGCCCCTCAACCTTGGCCAGCACAGTGGCCTTGCAGTTTTTGGTGACGTTATTCAGCTTGACCAGCGGGGTGTTACCGATGGCCTGACTGTTGTCGTCGTAAATGCGGGACATGGAGCTGCTGTAGAGGGGCCCGAAGAAAACAAACTAATGATCGAAAGCCTCTCCTCACCCGGTTGTTAAGGGCTTTTTCAGAGTCTCACCGGTCTCTTCGTCAGCAAACGCTTGCTCAAACCGCATCCACAGCGCCTCGGGGTCTTCCAGACCGACTGATACGCGGAGCAGATCAGCCGGCACACCGCACTGCTCCGCCCAGCTCAGTTCGTCGTAGTGGGCCAACTGGGTGTAAGGGCACACCAGGCTGAAATCGGTGCCAAGGCTGGGCCCCTTGCTGATCTGAAGCGCGTCGTAAACCCGTTTGGAGTGGTCTTGGCCTCCCTTCAGTTCAAAGGAGAGCAGGCAGCCGTGGCCAGCTCCGCTGCGCATCAAGGCACAGAAGTTGGGGCAGCTTTTCGGATGCAGCACCCGTTCCACTGCCGGATGGGCCTCGAGCCGTTCCGCCAGAAGCAGGGCGTTGGCATCGAGTTGGGGCACCCGCTGGAGCACATCCCGGCTGGCGATCTCCAGAGCGATGGCATCGGCATCGCTGAGCGGGGTGACGTCAGGAACCGCCTTCAGCAAGGAATCAGCCCAGGGCGACTGCGGACTCATCAGCACACTGCCGGCCATCACATCACCGCGCCCCGCGAAGCTCTTGGTGAGCGAGCTGAAGATCAGATCGGCATAGGGCAGGGCATTGAGGTTGATGCCGGTGCCGATCGTGTCATCGGCAATTACCGGAATGCCGCGGCTGCGGGCCAGGGCCGAAACGCCGGGCAGATCCATGCAGCGCAGCAGCGGATTGCTGGGCAGTTCCACAATTACGGCTGCCGGCTGGAGCTGATCCAGCGTCGCTTCCACCTCGGCAAGGCTCTGCGGTTGCAACAGCTCGCCGCCGTGAAACACCACCTGCGGCTGCTTCAGTACATCTACATAAGGAAAGCCCAGCTGCAGCGTGGGTCGACCCGGCCGCAGCGTTTGGATGGCGCTGAGTGCCGCATGCAGGCCAGCCATTCCCGCCGGATGCAGGCTGATCTGTTGGGCGTCGACGCCATGGATGCCAGCCAGGCGCTCGCGAATGACCCCGCGGGCCGCTTCGCCGGATGTGCTGCTGGGGGCCGCCTCTTTCCCTAGGGCGATGGCTGCCTGGCGGGAGGAGAGGCCCAGGCCGGTGTGCTGCCAGAACGCTTTGGCATGGGGGCTGGCCGCTGCATCACTGCGCAGGCAGCACACCCCGGCGATGGCGATCAACTCTGAGCGACTCTCCGGTGCCTTCCGTTGGCAGTGGGTCAGGGCCGCCTGGGCAGCGGCTTCGGTGGGGTAGGGCCAGACCGTGGTCCCCGCAAGCTCTGATGGCTGAACCAGTTCTCGGATCAGCGGATGCAGGCCGAAGCGGGGATAGATCGTCTTCAGGGCATCGCGGCAGGCCGGATCCTTCTCCTCGTAGGCGATCACATCGCGCCAGCGCGGCAGCGCCACGGACACCGCATGGGGGGAGTCCGGCAGGGGATGGCCGAGATCAGAGCCCTGCCAGGCCGGATCGCTGAGCAGATTGCGGGGACTCACGCCAGGAACTCCAGGGCCTGGTCCAGATCAGCCTGCAGATCGGCGAGGTCTTCACAGCCCACCGAGAAGCGCACCAGGCCGTCGTCAATACCCAGCTTGGCCTTCACCTCGGCCGACACCGCGGCGTGGGTCATGGTGGCGGGGTGGCAGATCAGACTTTCGATGCCACCCAGGCTTTCGGCCATGGTGAACCAGCGCAGTTGTTTGCAGAGGGCATAGGTCTGCTCCTGGCTGGCGTTGAAGCTCACCGTCACGATGGCGCCACCGGCGCGCATCTGACGGGTCGCCACCTGATGCTGAGGGTGATCACTGCGGTGGGGGTAACGCACCCAGTTCACCTTGGCGGGGCGCGCCAGTTGATCGGCCAGGGCCGCGGCATTAGCCATCTGCTGCCTGAGTCGCAGCGGCAGGGTCTTGATGCCCCGCGTGATCAGCCAGCAATCAAAGGGGGAGGGCTGCAGGCCCAGGGCCTTCTGGGAGAACACCATCTTCTGGTGCCACTCGGGATCGTTGGTGCACACGGCTCCTCCGAGGGCATCGGAGTGGCCGTTGATGTACTTGGTGGTGCTGGTGAGTGAGAGGGTGGCGCCCAGATCCAGGGGGCGCTGCACCAGGGCGGTGGCGAAGGTGTTGTCCACCACCACGGGGATGCCCAGGGGTTGGGTGATGGCGCAGACCGCCTCCAGGTCGATCACCTTGAGCAGAGGGTTGGTGGGGCTCTCCAACCACACCATTGCCGGCTTCTGGGCTTGAATCTGCTCCAGTGCAGCAGGCTCGATGAAGTCTACCCAAGCGGTTTTCAATCCGAACTTGGCGAATACCTGCTCGAACAGCCGCACGGTGCAGCCGTAGAGGTTCTCTTCGCAGAGCACCAGATCGCCCTGCTTCAGTTGGGAGACCACAGCGGTGATGGCGCTGACGCCAGAGGCGAAGACGGTGGCATGGGCGCAGCCTTCAACAGAGGCGAGCACCCCATCAAGGATGCGGAAGTTGGGGTTGCCGGACCGGGTGTAATCAAACCCGCCGGCGTTGCCATGGGCAAAGGTGCTGGTGGGGAAGATGGGCGGCATCACCGTGCCGGTATCTCCCGCAAAGCTGTTGCCGTGGTGGATCACCCGGGTGTTCAGGCCTGTGTTCACGGACGATCCATCGATTCGGACAGGCTAAGAAATCGCCTCTCCCAACTCGATAAAAAACCCCCGCCGTATGGCGAGGGTTGATGACGATCGTTTGGATTGAATCCGGTGGATCAGTCGAGGTCGGGCATGCCGAGCACAGGCTCAGCCTTGCGGTCGATGCCTTTCTCGAAGCCAGCAGCAGCAGCGCGAGCGCGGCCGGCGTGCCAGAGGTGACCAACAAGGAAGAAGAAGGCGAGCACGAATTGCGTTGCACCCAGCCACTGGCGGAGGTTCACGTAGTTCACCGAGTTGGGCTCGGTGATGATGCCGCCCACGGAGTTGATCGAGGCGTTGGGAGCGTGGGTCATGTACTCAGCCGCACGGCGCACCTGCCAGGGCTGAATGTCGTTCTGCAGCTTGTCAAGGCTGAGACCGTTGGGGCCACGCAGGGGCTCCAGCCAGGGACCACGGAAGTCCCAGAAGCGCATGGTTTCACCACCGAAGATGACTTCACCGGTTGGTGAACGCATCAGGTACTTACCAAGACCGGTGGGGCCCATGGCGGAACCGATGTTGGCGCCGAGGCGCTGGTCACGTACCAGGAAGGTGAAGCTCTGAGCCTGGGATGCCTCAGCGTTGGTGGGACCCCAGAACTCGGAGGGATAAGCGGTGTTGTTGAACCAGATGTAGGCCGAAGCGATGAAGCTCATGAAGCTCAGAGCGCCAAGGCTGTAGCTCAGGTAAGCCTCACCATTCCAGATGAAGGCGCGACGCACCCAACCGAAGGGCTTGGTAATGGCGTGCCAGATGCCACCGAAGATCAAGGTCAGACCCAGCCAGATGTGGCCACCGATGATGTCCTCCATGGAGTCCACGCCGATGATCCAGCCCTCGCCACCGAAGGGAGCCCGGAACAGATAGCCGAAGATCACGCCCGGATCGAGGGTCGGGTTGGTGATCATGCGGACATCACCGCCGCCGGGGGCCCAGGTGTCGTAAACGCCGCCGAAGAACATGGCCTTGAAGACCAGCAGCAGGCAGCCGACGCCCAGAAGAATCAGGTGATAACCAATGATGTTGGTCATCTGGTTCTTGTCACGCCAATCCTGGGAGAAGAAGGAGGAGTAGTTCTCCAGGATCTCCGGACCACGCAGGGCGTGATAGAGGCCGCCGAGGCCGAGTACGGCGGAGCTGATCAGGTGCAGAACACCGACCACAAAGAAGGGATAGAGATCAGTGACCTCACCGCCGGGGCCGACGCCGTAGCCAAGGGTGGCGACGTGCGGCATGCAGATGAAGCCCTGCTCATACATGGGCTTGTCGAAGGTGAAGTGGCTCACCTCGAACAGCATCATGGCGCCGGCCCAGAACACCATCAGACCAGCGTGGGCCACGTGGGCACCAAGCAGACGGCCGGACAGGTTGATCAGACGGGCGTTGCCGGACCACCAGGCATACCCGGTGGATGGAAGGTCTTTGCCGCCAGTGGCGCCAAGACCGGGATTAGAGAGCGTTACCACGGGGCAGAACCTCTTCAGGGAAGACGAAGTTTTCGTGCGGCTGATCAGCCGGTGCCATCCAGGCACGCAGACCTTCATTCAGAAGGATGTTCTTGGTGTAGAAGGTTTCAAATTCGGGATCTTCTGCAGCGCGGATTTCCTGTGACACGAAGTCATAGGCGCGCAGGTTGAGGGCCAGGCCGATGATGCCAATGGAGCTGGTCCACAGGCCCATCACAGGCACGAACAGCATGAAGAAGTGCAGCCAGCGCTTGTTGGAGAAGGCGATACCGAAGATCTGACTCCAGAAGCGGTTGGCGGTGACCATGGAATAGGTCTCTTCTTCCTGAGTGGGCTCAAATGCCTTGAAGGTGTTGGCCTGCTCACCGTCCTCAAACAGGGTGTTTTCCACGGTGGCGCCGTGAATGGCGCAAAGAAGTGCACCGCCGAGAATGCCGGCAACGCCCATCATGTGGAAGGGATTCAGGGTCCAGTTATGGAAGCCCTGGAGGAAGAGAAGGAAGCGAAAGATCGCAGCCACACCGAAGGAGGGCGCGAAGAACCAGCTGCTCTGGCCGAGGGGATACATCAGGAAGACACTGACGAACACCGCGATCGGACCGGAGAAGGCGATGGCGTTATACGGGCGGATGCCGACTAGACGAGCAATCTCGAACTGACGGAGCATGAAGCCGATCAGTGCGAAGGCGCCGTGCAGGGCCACGAAGGCCCAGAGGCCGCCGAGCTGACACCAGCGAACGAAGTCGCCCTGGGCTTCAGGACCCCAGAGCAGCAGCAGACTGTGACCCATCGCATCAGCGGGGGTGGACACAGCAGCGGTAAGGAAGTTGCAACCTTCCAGGTACGAGGAGGCAATGCCGTGGGTGTACCAGGAAGTGACAAAGGTGGTGCCTGTCAGCCAGCCACCGATGGCCAGGTAGGCCGTTGGGAGAAGAAGAATGCCGGACCAGCCGACAAAAACGAAGCGGTCGCGCTTGAGCCAGTCATCGAGGACGTCAAACCATCCCCGCTGTGGCGCGCGTCCTACAGCGATCGTCATGAGAGGTG
>NZ_JBGKDP010000013.1:0-4529 GCF_042954245.1 Parasynechococcus sp. | reverse complement strand
CGTGCACCGCCAGGTGGCGGGCAGCACCCAACACCGTGCCATCACCCCCCAGCACCAGGGCCAGGTCGGGCATCGAGTCTTCAACAGCCAGCAAGCCGGGGAAAGGATTCACCCGCGGCCCCGACATCGCAGTGACCACGTGGGAGCCCAGAGCTTTCAGCTCTTTGGCACATTGCCTGGCTTCACGCTGGGCAGGCTGGCTGTCGGCCCGATAGATCACCCAGACCCGATCGAGACGCATGACCCAGTTGTGCGGGGGTTACCAGCGCAGCAGGTTGAACTGCTCCATATCGACGGTAACGCGATTGCGATAAAGCGACAGCAGGATCGCCAGACCGACAGCGGCCTCAGCGGCGGCCACCGTGATCACGAACACAGCGAACACTTGGCCGCGAATCAGATCACCATCCACGAAGGAGGAGAATGCCATCAGGTTGATGTTCACGGCATTGAGCATCAGCTCAATGCTCATCAGCACGCGCACCGCATTGCGGCTGTTGATCAGGCCCCAAACACCGATGCAGAAGAGCATGGCAGCCACTAAGAGGTAGGCCTGCAGGGAGGGAAGCGTGGCAAGAAAATCGCTCATCAGTCCGCTCGATTCATCAGCAGAGGAGTACGGGCCTTCTCGATCAGGCCTTGATCGGCCACCTCACCGGTGACCACATCGGTGGCCAGAACATCACGACGGGCCAGCACGATGGCGCCGATCATGGCCGTCAACAGCAGGACCGATGCAACCTCAAACGGCAAGAGGTAATCGGTGAACAGGTGTTCGCCAATGCGGGCCGTGGCTTCTTCACCCACAGCGGCAGGACCGGGCAGCGACCAGGGGGTGATGACCACAACACGAACCAGCAACGCCAGCAGACCCACGCAGACGCCGGCGGACACCACACGGCGCGTGGTGAGATTGGCGATGGCCTTGAGATCTTCCCGCTTGTTCACGAGCATGATCGCGAACAGGATCAACACATTGATCGCGCCCACGTACACGAGGATCTGGGCCATGGCCACGAAACTGGCGTTCAGCAGCAAGTAAAGCCCTGCAACGGCGGTGAACACCCCGCCCAGCAGGAAGGCCGAATAGACGATGTTGCTGAGCAGCACCACGCCCAGGGCGCCGACCACCACAACGGCGGACAGCACCAGGAAACAGATCAGCTCGGTGGTTGTCGCGATGGTCATGCGTCGCCCTCCTTGGCCTCACTGGAGGATTGTCCCTCATTCTTGGCAGGAGGGGTAAGGGTCTCCAACACCTGAGACGGCAGCTGGCCAGCCCGGGGGCGATCGGCAGCGACACCGTGGGGATCCATTTCACCCGCGGGCAGATAGACGAGTTCCCGCAGAGGAACAACTGAGGGATCGGTGGTGACGCTGGTGGGAAGGCGTCCGAGGGCAACGTTGTCGTAGTTGAGGCTGTGGCGATCAAAAGCCGCCAGCTCATACTCCTCCGTCATCGAGAGGCAGTTGGTGGGACAGTACTCGACGCAGTTGCCGCAGAAAATGCAAACGCCGAAGTCGATGGAGTAGTTGCGCAGCTCCTTCTTCTTCGTTGCTTTGTTCATCACCCAATCGACCACCGGAAGGTTGATCGGGCAGACCCGCACGCACACCTCACAGGCGATGCACTTGTCGAATTCGTAGTGAATCCGACCCCGATAACGCTCGGACGGAATGAGCTTCTCGTAGGGGTACTGCACCGTGACGGGACGGCGCTGCATGTGGTCAAAGGTGACCGAAAAGCCTTGGGCCAAATTCCGGGCTGCATCGACTGCATCCCGGGTGTAATCACCGACCTGTTTGAGGAAGCCGAACATGGTCTGAAGGGGAGAGAACGAAGCGGAGCCGAGAGCGCGAAAATCCTAAGTAGGAAAACCTAGCCGCCGAATGCAACGGGGAAAGCGAGCTTGAGGGCTGCTGTCACCAGAAGGTTCACCAGGGACAAGGGCAGCAGGAACTTCCAGCCCAGATCGAGCAGCTGGTCAATGCGCACGCGGGGGGTGGTCCAGCGCAGCAGGATCGCCACGAACACCAGCAGATAAGCCTTGAGCACCGTCATCACGATGCCAACGGTGCCCGTGATCACCTGCACCACGGGGGCATGAATAGGCTGATCTAACCAGCCGGCCAGCCATTCTACAGGGATCGGGAAACTCCAGCCACCGAGATACAGAACGCTGACCAGGACGGCCGAGAGCACCAAGTTGATGTAACCCGCCAGGTAAAAGAGGGCGAACTTCATGCCCGCGTACTCGGTCTGGTAGCCAGCGACCAGCTCTTCCTCAGCTTCGGGAAGGTCGAAGGGCAGCCGCTCACACTCGGCCAGGGCACAGATCCAGAAAATCAGGAAGCCCACCGGCTGACGCCAGATGTTCCAACTCAAAATGCCGGCACCGGTCTGCTGACCCACGATGTCGACCGTGCTCAGCGAGTTGGTCATCATCACGATGGCCAACACCGCCAGAGCCAGGGGAATTTCGTAGCTGATCGATTGAGCCGCGGCCCGCAGTCCCCCGAGCAGCGAATACTTGTTGTTGGAGGCATAGCCGCTCATCAACAAGCCGATCGGCTGAATGCTGCTGAAGGCGATCCAGAGGAAGATCCCCACGCCCACATTGCTGATCAGCAGGTTCTGGCCAAAAGGAATGATCAGCCAGGAGATGATCACCGGCACCACCACCAGCACCGGGCCGAGGGTGAACAGCAAGCTGTCGGCCCGCGCCGGAATAATGTCTTCCTTGACAAGCAGCTTGAGGCCGTCGGCCAGGGGCTGAAGTACGCCCAGGGCACCGGCATATTCCGGACCGATTCGCTGCTGGACGGCGGCGGAAATCTTGCGTTCCAGCCACACCGAAACCAGCACACCCACCACTGCAGCCACCAGGACCAGCAGCATCGGCAGCGGCAGCCAAAGCAGCCTCGCCACCTCCGGGGAGAAGCCAAACCCTTGCAGGGCCTGGCTAAAGCTCAATTCCAGGTCCAGTCCCGGACTCACCATGGTGTCGACGGAAGTGGATGCAATTTAGGCGGCCGGAGCCGAGACGCGCTCTTCAATGGGCATCCAGGAGCGTGGCTGGGATCCGGAGTAGATCTGCGAAGGCCGGAAAATCCGGTTCGCCCCGAGCTGCTCCCGCCAATGGGCCAGCCAGCCGGCGACCCTGGCAATGGCGAAGACAGGCGTGAACAGATCCCTGGGAATGCCGAGCTTTCGGTACACCAGGCCCGAATAGAAATCGACGTTGGGATAGATGCCTTTGGGGCCGAGGCGGGACGCTGCTTGGTCTTCGATCGCCCGGGCCACGTCGTAGAGGTCGTCATGGCCGAAGCTGGCGAACATCTCCTCCACCAGGGCCTGCAAGATCACGGCACGGGGATCTTTCACCTTGTATTCCCGGTGGCCGAAGCCCATGATTTTGCGCTTGGCCGCGATGGCCTCATCCAAGAAAGCGCCAGCGTTCTCGGGACTTCCCACCTGCTCGAACATGGCGAGGACATCTTCATTGGCGCCACCGTGGAGTGGGCCCGCTAGGGTGCCGACGGCTGAAGCCACAACAGCGTAGGGGTCGGTGAGGGTGCTGGCGGTGACCCGGGCACTGAAGGTGCTGGCGTTAAGGCTGTGCTCGGCATGGAGCATCAGGCATCGATCAAAGATCCGCGCCGCCAGGGGATCCGGCTCACGTTCGGTGAGCATGTAGAGGAAATTGGCGGAGTAGGCCAAATCATCCCGGGGCTGGATTGGGTCCTGGCCTTTGCGGATCAGCTGAAAGGCCGCCACCATCGTGGGGATCTTGGCGATCAGCCGCACCACCGCGTCATAGATGTACTGCGGGTCGTCGATCGCCCGGCGCGAATAGAACAGCCCCAGGGAAGCGGCACTGGACTGCAGCGCGTCCATCGGGTGGCCGCTGGCCGGGAAGCACTTCATCATATCCCGCACTCGGAAGCTGACTCGCCGGTGCATCTGCACAGCGTGCTCAAACTCCGCCAGCTGGTCGCGGCTGGGTAGCTCTCCCCAGATCAGCAGGTAAGCCGTTTCCAGAAAGCTGCTGTTAGCCGCCAGATCCTGCATCGGGTAGCCGCGATAGGTGAGCAGCCCCTGCTCTCCATCGATGTCGCAGATCGCCGACTGTGTTGCCGGCACGCCATCCAGGCCTGGACGCAGTTCGATCCCGGTCCGCGCATGGCGCAGGTCGCCTGTCTGCTGCTGGGCCACCGCCTGATTGCCTCTAAGAGCAACCTAAATCGTCAATCAACAGTGCTGGCCGAAGCAAAGCCTTCAACTGCTACTGGCCCGAGGAACGATGCAGCTGGATCACGCCGGCTTTCTTCAGCACCAGAGCACCCGGGGCACACCCCAGAAGACCGCAGGCTAGATCGCCAAGATCCGGCTCATGGCCCACTAGACCGAGGTATCCATCACAGGACGTCAGCAACGTTTCCAGGGCGCCTCCAGGTTGAAGGCATTCGTCCACCGCTAGCTCTGGAGCGAGCCACGCCTCCAAAGCCAGTTCCGCCGTTTGCAGAGC
>NZ_JBGKDP010000012.1:0-5598 GCF_042954245.1 Parasynechococcus sp. | reverse complement strand
ACTACTAAGCCCTCGTTGGATTGACGCGTTTGTTGGCTCAGTCGTCGTAGACGCGGCACTCATCGGCATCGGGATTAGCCTCGCAATGCAGCTCGAGCGAGGTGGGGTCGTGGCTGTCGCCGGGATGGTGTTCCTTGTATTCCTCCAGCGACTTCAACTCATCGGTGAGGTGACGAACCTTGGCCTCGTCTCCAGCTGCTTTGGCAGCTTCGATTTCCGATTGATCCTTCTGGATGTGTTCGTCGATGGACTTCATGAATTCAGACCGTGGCCTGGCAGCACCTTACGGCGATTCATCGGTTTTGGAGTGGTGGAATCCCACCCCATGACCATCCGACAATGTTGATTTGAAGTGACGGTAACCGTGGCTACAACCACAGCTCCAGATCGTTGATCAGGGTGCCAATTCGCTGAGTTCCAGCCAGCGTTCTTCCGCCTGTTCGATGCGGGAGATGAGCTCAGCTAGATAGAGACTCAGCTTGGCCATGTCAGCGCCCTCTTGGGTCATCTGCTGTTCCAGGTCCTCTTTCTCCAGCTCCAGTTCAGGCAGCTGTTGATCAAGAGCCGCAAGCTCCTTGTTTTCCTTGAAGTTGCGACGCCGCAGACCGTCGCGCTTGGTCTCGCGGCTGCGCTCTGGTTTTGGTGTGGAGGGTTTGGTCGTCTGGTTTTGGCTGCGTTCCTCCTGGCGCTGCTGCTCCAGAAACGCGCTGTAGTTCCCTTCAAACCGATTGAGCCGTCCTTGGTCGCAACAGAACAGACGATCAACGGTGCGATCGAGGAAGTAGCGGTCGTGGGAAACAACGATCACGCAGCCCCGGAAGTCTTCAAGGAAGTCTTCGAGAACGCTGAGGGTCTGAACATCCAGATCGTTGGTGGGTTCGTCCAACAGCAACACGTTGGGCGCCTGGATCAGCATCCGGCAGAGGGTGAGGCGGCGGCGCTCGCCTCCCGAGAGCTTGGCCAAGGGGCTGTGCTGCTGGGCCGGTGGAAACAAAAAGCGTTCCAGAAGCTGTGATGCGGTGACTTGTTCACCACCCAGATCGATCCGGCTGGTGGCTTCTTCCACGAACTCGATCACTTTGCGATCGAGCCCCTTGCCTTCGTTGAAGGCTTCGGTGTGCTGGTCCAGGTAGCCGATGTGAACGGTCTCCCCAAAAAGCAGGTTGCCCTGGCTTGGCTCGCGCCGTCCGGCGATGAGATCAAGCAGGGTGGATTTGCCGCTGCCGTTGGGACCGATGATGCCGATTCGATCTTCGGGGCTGAAGCTGTAGCTGAAGCCATCGAGGAGTGGGCGACCGCCCTGGCTGCCATCGGCTGTGACGCTAACTGCTTCCGCTTCAATCACCTGTTTGCCGATGCGCCGGCTGATGCCGGTCATCTCCAGCTTTGCTTTGGCCTGATTGGGTTTCTGCTCGCGCATGGCTTCGATGCGTTGCAGTCGCGCCTTCTGTTTGGTGCTGCGAGCCTTGGGGCCCTGGCGCAGCCATACCAATTCGCGGCGAAGCACGCTTTTGAACTTGGCCGCTGAGGCTGCCTCTGAGGCCTCTTCTTCCGCTTTGTGCTGCAGAAAGGTGCTGTAGTTCCCCTGATAAGTGCGGACCTGGCCTCGGTCCACCTCCACCATCCGCCGCGTCACCCGATCGAGCACGTAGCGGTCATGGGTGACCAGCACCAGAGCGCCGGGATAGCGATCCAGCCAGCTCTGCAGCCATTCCACGGCAGCAGCATCGAGATGGTTGGTGGGCTCATCCAGCAGCAGCACATCAGGGCAGGCCACCAGGGCTGACGCCAGACCCACGCGTTTGCGGTAACCGCCGGAGAGGTCGTCGACCGGGCGCTGCAGATCGCTGATGCCCAATTTCTGTAGCACTTCCCGGCATTGCTGCTCCAGGCTCCAGGCTTCCTCTTCATCCATCCGTTCGCTGAGCTGACCCAGCTCCGCCATCAGTGCTTCATTGCTGGGGTCTACGGCAATGGCGTCGCTGAGGGCGCTGAAACGCACCAGTAGATCCCGTTTGGCCCCACAGCCCTCCAGCACCTGCTCCAGCACCGTGAGCCCCGGAGTAATCCGGCTCTTCTGACCCACCAGCTCCACCCGAAGCCGGGGTGAACAGCGGCGTTCCCCCTCACCGAGCGGCTCCTTCCCCGCTAGAATCTTCAACAGGGTGGATTTGCCGGCGCCATTGGGACCGATCAGCCCGAGCCGTTCCCCTTCACCGATGTGGAGATCGAGATCGGAAAAGAGGGTGCGGATGCCGAAATCCTTGGCCGCACTCACCAGGCTGATCAGACTCACGGCGTGCCAGCGGGCAGTTGACCGTCCAGATAAGCAAACACGCTCTTGTCGCCCAGATCCGCTGCTGCCTCCATTCCGAATTTGCGCAGGGCCAGAAGCACCAGCAGCAACGCTGCACCTTCTATTAGAGCCAGGCAGAGGGGGCCATTGATCAGCCCCACCAGATGCCCCAGCAGCGCTGTCGGCAGCAGCAAGGTGAGGCCGATGGCTTCGGGCCGTTGGAAGCAGAAAAACTCCTTGAAGCCGATGCCGGCCAAGGCGGCAAACAGCGGGCCGATGGCCAGGATCCAGAGCGGCTGATCCCGTAGTGCAGAGAGCGCTTCGGTGGGGCCGGCCTGCAGCAGTAGTGCCCCCCAACCGATGCAACCACTGAGCCAGAACAGTTGAAGGGCGCGGTGCAAGGGGCGGAGGTAGATGTGAATCCAGCGCAGTGCCAGGCCAAGGGCCGTGGCCATCGGCAGCACCCAGAGCCATGCCCACGGGCTATCGGTCTGCCACCACTGCAGCACTCCGGCGGCCAGGCTGAGACCCGTTATCAATAGGGCGATCCGATAGGAACGCACCTCCTGGCGATCGGCAGCGGTGATCGAGTAAGTGCCGTAAACACCTTCAAAGGTTGGATCTGCGCTGGTCATCCCGACGCTGCCGTGCTGTTCACCAGTGTGCTCAGGTCAGGACCGGCTGGAACGATGCCGCCGGGATTGAGGGGGAACAAAGCACCGAAGTAGTCGTGTCGCCAGGCGTGGCCGTCGCACGTGTCCGCCACGCCTGGTAAGGCGTAAAAGCGTTGTCGCCACGCCCAGAGGTGCGGGTAGTGCCAGAGCGTCTGGCGACTGCAGCCGAACAGGGGGGCATAGACCAGCTCCCAGCGGATTAAGGTAGGGAACAACCGCACGTCCGCCAGGGTCAGTGTTGTGCCGCACAGCCATGGACCATTGGTTTCGAGGCTCTGCTCCACGGCATCGAGGGCGGTGAAGAGATCGGCTTCAGCGCGGTCGTAGGCCGCTTGGTTGCGGGCAAAACCGCAGCGGTACACCCCATCGTTTATGGCCGGTTGCAGTAGCTGCTGCCAGGCCTCGATCCTGTCGGTTGCTTCCGCTGGTGCCAGATCCACAACCGCGTCTTGATGGGGCCAGCGGTTCAACAGGTCCACCAGCGGTGCACTGTCATTTCCCAGTAGGGTACGCGTCTTGGGATCCACCAGCACAGGCACGGTGGCCCGGTAGCTGGGGGGGGCGTCGCAGTGCTGATACAACCTCAGCAGCGTGTCGCACTCCTCCCAGGCTGGATTGAGCGCCCAACGTCCAGCGTTGTGATCCGCCCGTGCCATAACGAGGGTGACGCTGTCGTGCAGATGGCGCAGCTGATGCACCAGCCAGGTGCGATGGGCCCAGGGGCAACTGCGCCCGATCACCAGCACCGGCCGTTGGCCTGCGCTGCGCTGGAGCAGGTCCGCGGGGTTTAAGGCCGGTGGGGTGAGCGAATCGCTGCTTGGGCGGGTGTAATTGCCGGCCGCATCAGCTGGGCCCAGCCCACCCATGAGCCGTTGCCATTGCCATCGCCAGCTGCGACGGGCGGCCGTGACCACGACAGGTGGGATCGACATGGCGCGGTTTGGATCGCTTTCATCCTCGCTGGGACTCGTGCTTCAGTCAGAACTTGGTTTGCTGTGGTTCATGAACAGCTGTGGCGTTCTTGTGGTGGCCGGCACCCATGGGAATGAGGTCAATGCTCCTTGGTTGCTGCAGCAGTGGCAGGCCAACCCTGATCTGATGGACGCTGCTGGTTTGGCGGTGCAGAAGGTGATCGGCAACCCGGAAGCGTTGCGCCGCCGCCGCCGTTACGTCGATCGTGACCTCAACCGCTGCTTCCTCCCGGAACAGTTGGAGCGGGGGGCCTCCGGCTTGGAGTTCAAGCGTGCTGGGGAACTCCTGCGGCTGCACGGCCCCAGTGGCGAGCAGCCCTGCGCTGTGGCCCTTGATCTGCACAGCACCACAGCGGCCATGGGCAATTCCCTGGTGGTGTACGGCCGGCGCCCCGCTGATCTCGCCCTTGCGACTTTGGTGCAGGGGGGCCTTGGCCTGCCGATTTATGTGCACGAAGCCGATGCTCAGCAGACCGGCTTCCTCGTGGAATCCTGGCCCTGCGGCCTGGTGATCGAGGTTGGCCCTGTGCCGCAAGGCCTGCTCAATGCTCGGGTCGTTGAACAGACCCGTCTTGGCTTGGAAACCTGCCTGAGGGCCTTGAATCAAGTATGTCAGGGGTTGGCCCGCCTGCCGGATGCTCTTGTGGTGCATCGCCACTTGGGGAGTCGGGATCTTCCGAAGTCGGAAAACGGAGAGCCTCAGGCCCTTGTTCATCCCGAACTGCAGGGCCGTGATTGGCAGGACATCGCCTCAACCCAGGCCATGTTCCGCGCTGCGGATGGGACCGATCGTGGTGGAGCTTGGGTTGAAGGGGAGATTCCGGTGTTTGTGAACGAAGCGGCCTATGCGGAGAAAAGCATTGCTTTCTCCCTCACGCGCCGGGAGGTGTGGCCCGTGGAGCCCACCTGGCTGCCGGCCTTGAAGCAGCTGCTCCCTGCGGCTTAACCGCAGGCCCATACACCTTTCCCCTCTTCAGAGCAGATCAGATTGCTCGTCTGACCATCCGCCCAGTACATCCGCAATCGGTCGTCCTCGGTGCCGATCCGCAGGGTGAGGGATCGCAGTGGACCGGCTGGGGTCTTGCTGTCGGCATCGCCGGCGGGTGACGTCAGCCCCTGAAGCTTCAGCTCCAGCTGGTTGATTCGTCGTTCCAGCTGTTCGATTGAAGCGCTTGCGTTTGGTTTGTCGCCGCTTGAGGTCGCCACTCCACAGCTGGTGAGACCAACCGAGGTCACCCCAAGACAAAGCAGAGGAACCAAATGCTGCATGGGCCTGTCACGATTGGCCCCAGCCTCTCAGCAGAACTGACCTTGGGCCAGACGTTCACTCCAGTACACGGTGGCACCTTGAGCCTCCAGCTCCAGTCGCCTGTGACGGGCCTGGGTTAGAGGAACGGTTTCTTCCAAGCGAAGGCCGGCTTGCATCCAGCGGATCAGAACCAAAAAGCGCCCTGGTGAGTCTCGTGAATCTTAAGTCTTTCGGAGGTCTCGCTTTCTCCGAGCAGGGCTTTTAAGTGCTAGTTCCGCAATCTGTGGACACACAACGCAAACTTCCTTTACACTCTCGATCAGGCAGGGCTCTCCTGCCCTTCCTTAAACCGTTCCTTCGGGGACATTTCTTTCCGTTCTCATGACCACCACCCTCCAGCAGCGCTCC
>NZ_JBGKDP010000011.1:0-3827 GCF_042954245.1 Parasynechococcus sp. | reverse complement strand
AAGGTGTAAGGGCTGCTCAGATGCTGGGCCAGCTCCAGCCGTTCATCCTGCAGTTGCTGCACCAGCTGGCTGAGCAGCATCGCTCGCAACGTCAGGGGGGCATCGTGCTGTTTCAGGGGGTTGTCACTAGCCCAGGTCGCCACATGGCCATAGCGGTTCAACAGCCCCTCCAGCAGCACCTGATGGCCGCGGGTGGGTGGATCGGCGCTGGTGCCCAGCAAGGCGATGGCAGCAGCGGTCATCTCAGGGCAGCAGCGGTTGCAGATCCTGCTCCAGGGCTTTGGGCCAGCGCAATAGCCAGTGGTGCACCACCGGATCACGTTCGGCCAGACGGCGCAGCAGCGCTCCGGGTTGTCCACCGCGCCGTCGCAGTAATTGCTGAGCCACCAGACGCCCCGCTCGACGGCTAGCATGCACTGCTAAGGCAGCTTGGGCCAGGGCCACCGGGGCTGCAGGGGCCAAACTGCCGCCGCCGCTCACCGGCACCAACAGCAGCAGTGCCTGCTTGAGGGCCGCCAGCCCCAACTGCACCCCGCCCAACAAGGCGTTGTGGCTGGAGAGTCGGATGAGCAGCAGCCGTGCTGCTGTTGGTGTCATCGGCAGGTTGTAGAGACGGCTGAGTTGCAGCACCAGGGCGGTGTCGCAGGCCATGCCTCCCGCCATATCCAATGCCATCACAGGGTTGACGGCCACGCCGGTGGCTTTGGCGGCTGCGTAACGACCGATCAGGGTCTGGGCCGTGCGGCGGTGATGTTGCAGCCGCAGTTCTTGGCAGGCCCTCTGGAAGCGGTCGGCCTTGCGCAGCGACTGAATCGCCAGCAGCAGGGTGCCTTCGTTCTCCAGCTGCCGGCAGAGCTGCTTCTGCAGGTTTTGTACTTGTGGCGTCGTGATCATGATGCGCACCCGCCCATCGGCCTGGATCTGGGGGCTGCGGGGTGCTGCCGCTGCCGCGGTGATCGGTAGATCCACCGGCAGCCGGGCGCGAATGCTGCGAAGCAGTTCGGCACGTTCCTGCTCTGGCCAGCGGTCGCTCCGGTTCAGCACCAGCTGCAGGGGCTTGCCGCTCTCCAGCAGCGTGCGCAAGGCCTCCAGGTCGGCCCGGGTCAGGTCGCTGTCCACCACCACCAGCACCAGATCGGCCCCCATGGCCACTCGGGAGGCCAAGCGAGCCCGCCCGGCGGTATCGATTTCATCAATGCCGGGGGTGTCCACCAGCTCCACCCTGGTCAGCCCGACAATCTCCACGGGCCAGTCCACCGCCTGCTGCCGGCGGGTGCTGCCGTGGGCCACATCTGTTGCCAGCAGCGGCCGGCGGATCAAGGCATTAATCAGGCTGGATTTGCCGACCCCCACCCGACCAAACAGGGCAATGCGCAGGCGCCGTTGCTGCAGCCGTTGCAGCTGACGATCCAGTAGCTGCAATTCACCCCCCAGCAGTCCCTGGTCCCGTGGGCTCAGCTGAAGCTGACTCCGCCAGTGCTCTAGCAGCAGCTGGCAGCGTTCAACGGTGTGTGACGGGGTGGGGTGCATTCCGTTCATGCTGCCGGCTTGCGCCACCAGCCGGCCAGCACTGCCAGCACGGATTCGGCACCGATCACGCCGACAAAGCCACCGAATTCATCCACCACCACGCGTACGCCACCGCTGTCGCGCCGGAAGCCCGTCAGCAGCCGATCGGCCCGGATCATCTCGGGCACATATTCCACCGGTTCGCAGAGGTCAACGGGTGTGAGCAGGCCGCGGCTCTCCAACAGGGCGGTGAGCACCCGCTCGCGGCTGGCCACGCCAAGCACCTTGTCCACTTGATCGCCGAGCACCACCCACCAGGGGTCGTTGGTGCTCATCAGCTTGGCCCGCTGGGCTTCGATGCTAAGGCTGCCGTCCAGGGTGGGCGCCGCCACCCGCGGCGTCATCAGGTCGCGGGCGGTGAGGTCGTTCAGCTGAAACACCTTGCCGATCATCGCGGCTTCATCGGCTTCGATTTCTCCCTTCTGAGAGCCCAGGCGGGCCAGCAGACGGATCTCCTCTTCATTGGTGCTGAGTTCCGCTTCGGCGGTAATGGCCGGCAGCATCCGCTCCAGCAACAGCACCAGCGGCCGCAGCGCCAGGCCGAGCCAATGCAACAGGGGTGCGCTAGCCAGGGCCACCGGCAAGGCCAGACGGCTTCCGAGGGCTTTGGGCAGGATTTCCCCTAGCAGGATCACCAGGACAGTTAGACCCACCGAGAACACCGGCAGGGCCACACCGCTGATGTTGCGCTGCTCGAACACCCAGGCGGCATAACCGCCCAGCATCAGGCTGCCGAAAATGTTGAAGCCGTTGTTGGCGATCACCAAAGCCGACAGGGTGCGTCCCAGCCGTTGACGCAACTGCGCCAGCCGCCGGGCCCCGGCCACGGGGCGTTCTCGGGCCGCCAGCTCATGCACCCGGATCGGACTCACCGTCAGCAGGGCGGCTTCCACTCCGGAGCAGAGGGCCGAGCCCAGCAGCACGACCAAAACCAGCAGCAACAGCACCAGGAGATCGGAGCTCATTGCCGTCCGAAACTCCTTGCATCGTAGAGACCCTGGCCAGTTCGGCCTTGCCAACTGCCATTCTGTTCCCCTGAACGCTCTGCTGCTGTGAACGGTTTCGACTCCGGCATCCACGCGCGTCGTCGCGCCCTGTTCATGGAGCAACTCGACGCTGCCGCCGCGGTGATTCCGGCCGCGGCATTGGCGACCCATCACGCCGACTGCGAGTGGCCCTTCCGGCAGGACAGCGATTTCTTTTATCTCACCGGTTTTGATGAACCGGACGCGGTGGCTCTGCTGCTGCCGCATCGTCCGGAAGGCGAGCGCTACGTGCTGTTCGTGCAGCCCAAGGACCCGGCAGCTGAGGTGTGGACCGGTTTCCGCTGGGGCACCAAAGGAGCGGTGGAGCGCTATGGCGCGGATCTGGCCCATCCGCTGGATCAGCTGAGCGAAAAACTGCCCGAGTACCTCGCCGGTGCCGAAGCCATCGCCTTCCGGGTGGGCCGCCATACATCAGTCGAGTCGATGGTGCTTTCGGCCTGGGGGCGGCAACTTGATGCCTATGCCCGCACGGGTACTGCGGCCCTGGGCCTGGTGGCACCAACGCCGATCCTGCATCGCCTGCGCTTGCGCAAGGAGCCCCATGAGTTGGAGCGTCTACGAGAGGCCTGTCGCATCTCCTCAGAAGCCCACGAGCTGGCCCGATCGATCACCCGCCCGGGCATGAACGAAGCCGAGGTGCAGGCGGCGATGGAGGCCCACTTCCGCAGCAACGGGGCCCGTGGTCCGGCCTACGGATCCATCGTCGCTGGCGGTGATAACGCCTGCATCCTGCACTACACCGCCAATACGGCCCAGCTTCAGGACGGTGACCTGCTGCTGATCGATGCCGGTTGTTCTCTGGAGGACTACTACAACGGCGACATCACCCGCACCTTCCCGGTGAATGGCCGCTTCACAGCCGAACAGCGGGAGCTCTACAGCCTGGTGCTGGAGGCTCAGGAAGCTGCGGTTGCCGTTGTGGCTCCTGGCGGCACTGCGGAGTCGGTGCACGACACCGCCTTGCGAATTTTGGTTGAGGGCCTGGTGGACCTGGGCCTGCTGATCGGGGATGTGGACGGCATTATCGAGCGAGGCGACTACCGCCACCTGTACATGCACCGCACCGGCCATTGGCTGGGTCTGGATGTGCATGACGTGGGGGCCTACCGGCTTGGTGAGCAACCTGCGTCGCTGGAGCCAGGTATGGTGCTCACCGTTGAGCCCGGCCTTTACGTCAGCGATCGCCTCAGCGTGCCGGAAGGACAGCCTGAG
>NZ_JBGKDP010000010.1:0-3214 GCF_042954245.1 Parasynechococcus sp. | reverse complement strand
CGTCGCCCTCGACCGCGACCAGGTGCAACTGAGTGTTCGCCACGTGCCCGATCGACCCGGCACCGCAGCGGCGCTGTGTTCAGCCCTAGCGGACAACAGCATCAGCCTGGATGCCATCGTTCAATCGGAACGGCAACACAGTGATGGATCGCGCGACATTACCTTCACCCTGCGCAAAGACGACCGCGCCCGCGCCGATGTGGCCCTGGCACCCCTGCTGGCCCAATGGCCCGGTGCGGCTCTGGAAGATGGTGAGGCCATCGCCCGGGTGAGTGCTGTAGGCGCTGGGATGCCGGCAACACCAGGGACAGCAGGGCGCATGTTTCGTGCGCTGGCGGATGCAGGCATCAACATCGGCCTGATCGCCACCAGCGAAATCAGAACCAGCTGTGTGGTGGCGGAAGACGCCGGCATCCAGGCGCTCCAGGTGGTGCATACGGGTTTCGGGCTGGGAGGTGAAGAGCGTCACACCGTCCAAGGCACCGCTTCACCGCACGACCTCGACTAACGGTCTACAACGGGGGGACTGGCCCCCCCAACGCGTGGACGCCGATTCCGAGCAGCACTACCAAGCCTCGGAACGGGCCTATGGCCTCGCCTCAACGTTGTGGGATCAACTCCAAAGCGCATCCGACGAGGACGACACAAGGCTGGTCTTGGGCTGGCGGGCGGTGGTGTCGTTGCTCCTGGGTCACACCCAGCTGCATGGTCTCCAGCAACCGGAGCAAGCCGCCTTTTCCTACCAACGGGTCTTGGCGGGTGAAGTGGGCACTGCCATCGCAGCCCTGGCGGAACAGGGACTGGAGCGCTGCCGGTCAGAACAGATCGCCAGCGAAGCAGGTACGACGCCCGCAACCGATGGCGCCATCCCAGACCTGCTGAAGGACCCCTTCCTGAGCACAGATCCCGATCAAGCCAAGCCAGCACTGGCTGATGTGGTCACCGCGATGCCGTGGTTGTCCAGTGACGATGAACCACGAGCCATGCCGCTTCGGATACCTCACCCACTCCGGCTCCTTTCCCAAGCCCTGAGCCAACGCTCACCCCTGAAGCCAATTCAGTGGAGATGGCGAACCAGGAACCAGTACTCAGCGAAGAAGAGCCACCCCTCAACGCAATCGAGCTCAAACCCCAGGAGCCTGTGGCCACAAATCTTGTGGAGATATCGTGGCTGCGAGTCCAACTCCAACCTGAGATCAAAAGCCCCACCGACTCCACGGAGCCGGTGGGGCTGATCAAAAGGAGCAAAGGAGCTTTCGCCCGCTCAGCTGGCCGCTGAACGACGACGACGGGTGCGGCCTGCAGGCATCTCGGGCTCCGGGGCAGGCTTTTCAGCAACCGGTTGGGGGGCGACTTTCTCGACCACTGCGGTTGCGGCCGCCGCACGGACGGGTGCCTGAGTTGCCGAGCCAGAGCGGTCGTTGCCCTGGTTGTTGCGCACCGGAGCGGGGGTTCCACCTCCACCACCGTTGCGACGGCCATAAGGGGAGCCACCGCCACGACCACCGCGACCGCGGGGAGCCGGACGGTCATCAGGCTCAGCATCCGCACGACCCTTGTAGACCGGTGTGCCGCCAGGAGCCGGCTGCACCAGACAGAGGATCAGCGGCTCCACCTGAAGTTCACGGCGCATCCGGCGGCCAAGACCCACCTCCACTTCACGCTGCACACCCATCCAGTCCACTTCTGGTGCCTTGCCACCGGTGTTGCGGCAAAGTTGCTTCCAGCGGTTTTCGAGCACCCACTTGATTTCGCGCTCCACCCACAACGACATCTTGCGGGCATCAGCTGTGGTGACCACACCCCGGAGATTCACCCGGGGGGGAGCCACCATGGCGCCATCGGTGCTGATGGCGGCCAGGATCGTCACCACGCCATCTTCCGCCAGCTGCTGGCGTTCCTTCAGCACACGGGCATCGACGATGCCGTTGCGGGATTGATCCAGCAGCTCGATGCCCGCCTTCACGGCATTGCCCTTGCGGATGGAATCCGGGGTGAGCTCCACCACATCACCGTTATCGATGATCAGGGTGTTGTCGACCGGAACCCCCATCGAGTGGCCGGTACGGGAGTGCTGCAACAGCATTCGGTGCTCACCGTGCACCGGCACGAAGAACTTGGGCCGGGTGAGGGCCAGCATCAGTTTCTGGTCTTCCTGGAAGCCATGGCCGGAGACGTGAATGCCTTCGCCCTTGCCGTAGACCACCTTGGCGCCAAGGATCATCAGCTTGTCGATGGTGTTGACCACGGAAATCGTGTTTCCAGGGATCGGGCTGGCCGAGAAAATGATCGTGTCGGTGGTCTTGACCTTCACCTGAGGATGCTCACCGCGGGAGATGCGGCTCAGGGCGGCCAACGGCTCTCCCTGGCTGCCCGTCATCAGCAGCAGCGTTTCGCGGTCGGGCACATCATTGATCTGCTTGATCGGCACAAACAGTTCATCCGGCGCGCGCATGTAGCCTAATTCCCGTGCTTTAGCGATCACGTTGAGCATGGAGCGGCCCAGCAGCCCCACCTTGCGGCCGTTCTTGAGAGCCAGCTCCAGAATCATCGACACCCGATGAATCGAGCTGGCGAAGGTGGTCACGATGACCCGACCTTCGGCATTGGCGATGTGGCGATCCAGGTTGGGGAACACCGAGCGCTCCGGCGGGCAGAAGCCAGGAACCTCGGAGTTGGTGGAATCACTAAAAAGGCACAAGACGCCCTTGTCACCGTGATGAGCAAGGCGGGCCATGTCGAAGTTTTCGCCATCGACTGGGGTATGGTCGAATTTGAAGTCACCCGTGAAAATCACGGTTCCCACCGGTGTGGAGATGGCCAGCGAGAAGCTGTCGGCCATCGAGTGGGTGTTGCGGATGAACTCCACGGAGAAGTGCTGACCCACCTTCACCACATCGCGCGGACCGACGGTCTGCAGGGTGGTGCGGTCACGGACCCCAGCCTCGTCCATCTTGCCGTTAAGCATCGAGAGGGCCAGCCGCGGCCCGTAGATCACCGGAATGCTGAAGTGCTTGAGGTGATGGGCGATGCCACCGATGTGGTCTTCATGACCATGCGTGACGATCATGCCGCGGATCCGCTTCTGGTTCTCGCGCAGGAAGCTGGTGTCAGGCAGCACCACATTCACCCCGTGCATGCCGTCGCTCGGGAAGGCCAGACCGGCATCCACCAGCATCAGGTCATCGCCGTACTCGAACACGCAGGTGTTCTT
>NZ_JBGKDP010000009.1:0-1913 GCF_042954245.1 Parasynechococcus sp. | reverse complement strand
CGATGGCCAGGTAGGCCGTTGGGAGAAGAAGAATGCCGGACCAGCCGACAAAAACGAAGCGGTCGCGCTTGAGCCAGTCATCGAGGACGTCAAACCATCCCCGCTGTGGCGCGCGTCCTACAGCGATCGTCATGAGAGGTGAACGGTGCGGAAAGCCGCAGGCTGTGGGATACGCCGCGACCTTAACAATCTTCAAGCGACCTGCGCGGCTGATTTGCGTGAGCTGAAACTCCCTGTATAGCTCTGTTGCTTAGGGATTTTTTCTTATTTTGTCGTCGGGGCCTTTCTGCGGTCACAATGGCGCTTGATTCTGGCTGGGTCATGTCAGCAGCAGTGCTCGAGCAACCCGTGCTTGGCTCCCGTCGTCTCTCGAATTTTTTGGTGGCCTCGGCCGTCACGATTGGGGGCGTGGGCTTCTTCCTGGCTTCGCTGTCGAGCTACCTCGGCCGCGACCTGCTCCCCCTGGGGCACCCCGCTGCGCTGGTGTTTGTGCCCCAGGGATTGGTGATGGGTTTGTACAGCCTTGCTGCGGCGTTGCTGACCACTTACCTCTGGTACGTCATCGCTGTGAATGTTGGTGGCGGCAGCAATCGTTTCGATAAGGATGCCGGTGTGGTGACCATCAGCCGCCGTGGTTTCCGCAAACCCGTTCTGGTTGAAATTCCGCTCAAAGACGTCAAGGCGGTGAAGGTGGAGGTGCGCGATGGCTTCAATGCACGCCGTCGCATCGCCCTAAGAATCCAGGGACGCCGTGACATGCCGCTCACCCGCGTTGGTGAGCCTTTCCCTTTAGCGCAGTTGGAGAAGGACGGTGCTGAACTGGCTCGCTTCCTTGGCGTCAATCTTGAGGGCCTTTGATCCGATGCGTCGTCTTCGTTCCTGGATGCTGCTGCTGCTCATCCCGTTGTTGGTGAGTTGCAGTCCTTCCCCGCGCGCTTCGGTGGTGACGGGTTGTGCCGATGCTCAAGCGGCCTGCCTACAGGGGTTGGCTAACGTCATCATGCAGACGAGCCTGGGGGAGTTCATGATTGAAGTGAACGGCGATGCTGCTCCCCTCACCTCCGGCAATTTTATTGATCTCGTGCAGCGCGGCATCTACGACGGAACCATGTTCCACCGCGTTGTTCGCGAGCCCGTTCCTTTTGTGGTGCAGGGAGGCGATCCGCAATCCAGTGATCGATCGGTTCCCCTGGGGCAGCTCGGTACCGGCAGTTTTGTGGATCCCGATAACGGTCAGGCGCGGATGATTCCGCTTGAGATCAAGTTCAGATCCGAGCCGCAGCCCCGTTACAGCAAGGTCAGCACCAATCCGGCTGAACTTGATGGCATGGAGTTGACCCATGAGCGTGGGGCGGTGGCCATGGCCCGGTCTCAGGCTCCTGATTCCGCCAGCGCCCAGTTCTATGTGGCCTTGCGTCCCTTGCCGGAACTCGACGGTCGTTACGCCGTCTTCGGCCGTGTTGTGGATGGCATGGAAGTGGTGGATGCGATCCAGCAAGGAGATCGCATCACCAAGGCTGCGTTAAGGGATTGAACTCAGGCCGGCACGCGGCTCTGGCTTGGCGACACCTTGAGCATTTCCGTGTTCACGCCTGAGGCCCGCTCAAGGGCCACCTTGCCGGTGCGCGCGATCTCGAGAATACCGAAGGGGGCCATCAACCGTTCAAGGGCCACCAGCTTTCCGGGATCCCCCACCACTTCCAGGGTCAGGGCTTCATCGGCCACGTCCACAACCTTGGCCCTGAATACCTGAACGAGTTCGATCACGGCGCCCCGGGATGCTGCCGGTGCTGAAACTTTGAGCAGCATCAGTTCGCGCTCCACTGCCGGGTGCTGGGTCAGGTCGAGGACTTGAAGCACATTGATCAGCTTGTCTAGTTGTTTGGTCATCTGCTGGAGCGTCTGGTCATCGC
>NZ_JBGKDP010000008.1:0-14332 GCF_042954245.1 Parasynechococcus sp. | reverse complement strand
AATGCCGGCTGATCGACAGCGCCGGACTCCCCACCGCCTGGCCCGATCTCTCCGCTGATGCGGTTCTAAACAGCTTGCAGGGGGACAAAAAGGTGCGCGACGGTCGCCTGCGCTTCGTGATGCCCACCGGCATCGGATCCGTTGAAATTCGCGATGACGTCAGTCGCGACGAGATTCTGAGCTGCCTGGATTGCCTGAAAGGCTGAAGCCGTCTTCAGGCAATCCGCGCCGGTAGGTGAGCCAGCGGAACGCACCCAAACCCGCAGGATCCACAAGCCGAAGAAGGGCTTCGCGGCGTTGCAGGGCCTCCGCCAGCTGTTGACCCGGCAGCTGCTGCAGCCGATGCAGGCGCTGCGCAAGCCCCAAGGCCAGAAGTGCCTCACCCTGCTTGACCTGATCACCCACCAGCCATCCGTTGCGCTGGGCCGCCTCATCCACGACTTCAATACAGAGGTGTGCCGTGAGGTCCTGCTTGCCGGGCTGATCGAATGGCGACAGCCCCGCCTGCTGAGCGCAAACAGCCATCAAAGTGCCGTCGGAGCGCCGGGCCGTGTAATAACGCTGGGCCTCCAAGGCGTAATCAATCACCAGCAGCACGCCCGCATCGACGGCGGCCGCCGCCGCCGCGAACCAGTCGGGCAGTGCACTGTTCCACTCCGTGGTCCACCCCTCTTCGACATCGAGAGGCGGCAACTGAATGCCAACTTGGCTGCACACACGCTTGATCTCCTGGTGCAACCCATCCGGAAGAGGCCGATGCGTCGTTCGCAGGCCACCGTTTGGATCGAGTTCCACCCACTGCTGCTGGAGGGATCCCTCCCGCCAGATCAATCGATCCACCGGGAGCGCATCCAGCAACTCATGCGCGATCACGACCCCATGAACCGGATCGCGGCGCAACTCGTCCAGGGAGCACCAGCGCAGCGGAAGATCATCCGCCCCTTGCAGCAGAGCCTGTTGTCGCCGCCGCATCCCGGGATTGGCCTCCACCAACACCAACTCGATCCGGGCCAGCAGCTCTGGATCCGAACCACGCAACGCAGCGACGAGGTCCCGGGCCAGATGACCTTCACCAGGGCCGATTTCCACGATCGACAGGCATTGATCAGGATCCGTTCGGGGAACCGCAGCCAGCCAGGCCAGAAGTTGGGGTATCAGCAGGGCTGCAAAGTCGCTGCCCAGCGAGGGGGAGGTGACGAAATCACCCTTGGCGCCGATGCGTGCATGGCCTGAGCCGTAATACCCGTGCACCGGCTCATTCAGAGCCAGATCCATGAACTGGGAAAACGGAACGGCGCCCCCAGCCTGATGCAGATGCGTTGCCAACCAGTCGGGACAGGACGCAGCCATCGGTTCCATTGGAGAGAATGCCGGTCGCTGCAGCAGTTCCATGGGAACACATCACATCCGACATCTGTGGAGCCTCGTCGTCGTCGCATTGGTCAGTCTGGGTGTTCTGGTGACTCCTGCTGAGGCCTACGACAACCCGGAGCTACTGCCGGATCACCCCACCCCGGTGATCGACCTCGCCAAGGTGTTCAGTGAGACTCAGAGGGCCCAGTTAGAAGCATCCCTGGCGGATGTGGAGGAACGCACCGGCTGGAAAATGCGGGTGTTGACCCAGTACGAGCGCACACCAGGCCTGGCCATTCGCGACTTCTGGGGGCTGGATGAAAGCAGTCTGCTGCTGGTGGCCGACCCCCGTGGCGGGAACCTGCTGAATTTCAACGTTGGCGATGCCTACTTCGCGATGATGCCTCGCACCTACTGGGTTGAGCTGCAGACCCGCTACGGCAACCAGTACTACGTGAAGGACCACGGCGAGGACGGAGCCGTGCTGGATGCCCTCAATGCAGTGGAAATCTGTCTGGACCGAGGCGGCTGTCAGGTGGTGCCTGGTCTTCCCCAGGAACAGTGGCTGTGGACGCTGACCACCTCAATCTTTGGCGGCTTGATTGCTGGCTTTGCGGCTTACCCCCGGAAAGAAGGCGAAACCATCGCTTGGGCCTGGTTACTCCTGCTCTCACCGCTGTGGGTGATGCTGTTCGGCATCTTTGGGGTCGCCCCCGTGGTGACGCGCACCTCAGAGGTGATGCCCCTGCTGCGGAATGGGGTTGGTTTCCTGGCGGGAGGCATCGCCGCCTATCTGATCGCCCAGGCCACTGTTGGTCGAAAGCTTCAGAACGATGCCGAAGGTTGAGGAACGTCGAGGAACTTGAAAGTCCTCAGAGCCGGGTGGCGCACTCGATGCGTGACCCGGTGCAAAGAGCAGGAGGAGGAACCACGAGAGCCTGGCGTTTGACATTACGCAGGCGACGCAACTCTGCGAGGTTCACGTCATAAAACGAACGCAGGCGTGCGTATTTCTTGACGGGCTGACCGTAGTAGCTGCGACCGGCGAGGGTTGGGAAGGACGCCCACTCTGGAGCCAGCATGGCGGCGAGGAGGGGGCTGAGAACACCGGTGTCGGTGAGAGCCAGCGCTTTGCGCCGCTGAATCAGGAACAACGCACCCTGATCCTGAGCCTCAGGGCCGAAACCGCGCACGCCGATGCTGCGCTGAACCAGATTCCAGGTAAAGGGCATGAACTGGTAGGCCCCGGCAGCTGCACTGGCATAGCGGGAGCTGTAGATCACCCGGTTGGGATGACGGTCCAAAGAAGGCATCAAGCCACCTCCGAATATCACCCGATACCCCACATCCAGGCCACCTTTCCAGGTCCCCTCAGCGAAGCGGATCGTGTTGAGCATCGCCCGACGTTCGGGCGTGATCACATAGGGAATCGTCCGGCTGGGCTGGAAATCAGAGGTATGGATCAACTGCGCCCGCGATGCGGAGGGCAACAGGCTTGCCTGGGTGGGCAGTGGGGAAGTGAGAGCAGGCAGAACTCCGACGATCACGGTCGCTTTGAGCGTCTGACGACCGATGAATGCAGAGGCAGCCATAAAGAGCGTTCAAAGAACAGGCCCTCAAAAGAGGACGATGAGCAGATCAGAAGCGGATGAATGCTCAGGTAAAAAATAATTTCCAATCGACATGATTTTGTCGAACCAAAGGCTCAAAGCAACAGGTATATATGCCAGTCAAATAATCGGCCTGGCCATCAACTTGGCAATAAATTGACGCGACGAGAAGTTATTTTTTTCTCAGAAATTAAACGTTCTGCTCAATCCAACCCACTAGTGCTAGAGCGGCTTCTCCAGCCCCTGATGCAGAAAGAGGGGCGTCGCTTGGTGCCAGCAACAGCCAAGCACATCAACGGGACGCAGCCCATCCGGCAGAAGCGTGAGATTGGGGAGCGCCGCCAACTCAAGCGATTGCGAAGCATCTGCTGAAGCCGGAAGCCGGAAATGGTGGTCAGGCCAGAGGTGCATCGAGGCGCTGGACCAAGACGGCCGCGGCCGGGGGAATGTCCCCGACGATCAACACTGGCTGCCCGTGTGACCACAGCCAGTTGGCTTCAGCCTCGCTCAGGGCCGGCAGCCGTTGCTGCAGCTGATCCAGGGCGCTAAGGGTGGCGGCACAATCCACACCGAGCGCGTCGGCCTGCACCATGCCCACATCCCATTGACAGGACCGTTGCTCAATCGTTGCATCCCCCAACAGCAGTTTGAGTACGGAGGAGGGCAGGCCCGAGCTGATTACCAAGGTCCACTCAGAACGCAGGCGTCGCAATTGCTGCAGCATTGCAGCATCGCGGGCCGCATGGCCGAAACCATGGCTGCTGCTGCAGAGATAGATCAGTACGGCAGCGGAGCATCAATCGGCAACTGCTCCTGATAGATCAACTCAGCATCGGGGGTATACCAGCGATGGGCGAGCTGAGAGAGGCGGGCCCCTTTGAATTCAGCCCAGGAGAGATGCAGCAGCGTCCGACCTTGCCCATCAACCCCTGAACGCGGAACACAGGCGGCGTTGATCAGCGCGGTTCCATGGCGATGACGCAACAGGGTCTTGCGGAAACCGGAGCCGCGCTTAAGGGCATGGTGCATGTGGCCAAAGATCACCAGATCGGCAGGTCGGTCCTTGGCCATGCGATCCAAGGCGAGGGCCAGATCCTGGTCCCCCCAGTCCACCGCCGGTGTCTTCCAGTCGCGCCCGCAGGGACTGGCGGCATCGGATCCCAACCCCGAGGGACCGCAGTGGGCCATCACGATCAAGGGTTGGTCGGCGGGAACAACCGCTGCAGCCTGCATGATCCGATCGGCTGAAGCCTCAATCGACACCGGGCCGTACACCGCCTCCACCGCTTTCGACAGGTGAAAACCTCCACCAGCACTGCAGGGACGCGCACCCACAACAGTCAATGGGAGATCGGGCCATTGAATCGAGCGCCAGGCGCAGTGCAGATCGCCGAGCACAGCGAGTTGCTGCTCGAGGATGCCGCCACTGCGATCCCGCCCGCGGTCGTGGTTCCCCAGGATCACGGCCACGGGGAAGGGAAGCCGCGTGATCCGGCGCGTCAGCCGCAGATCCCCATCAGCGAGATCACCAACGAAGAGAACAGCGTCTGGCTGGAGATGCTGCAACAGCTGTTCATCAACGTCGCCCCAGGCGCCATGCAGATCACCGGCAAGGGCAAGTCGCAGGTGCTTCAGAGCGAATGCCTAGGCTGTGGCCATCCTGCCCCGAACCGGTCCTGATGAGCGCTGACACCGCCCTTGTTGCGGCGATCAACCAGCTTCGCCAGGACCGCAATGCCGTGATCCTGGCGCACTACTACCAGGAACCGGAGATTCAGGACATCGCCGATTTCGTTGGTGACTCCCTGGAGCTGTCGCGCCAGGCCGCCAGCACCGATGCAGACGTGATCGTTTTCTGCGGCGTGCATTTCATGGCGGAGACCGCCAAAATTCTCAGTCCGGAAAAGACGGTGGTGCTGCCGGATTTAGAGGCCGGTTGCTCCCTGGCGGACGATTGCCCCGCTAATGAGTTCGCCCGCTTTCGTGCAGAACACCCCGACCACATCGTGGTGAGCTACATCAACTGCACGGCAGCGGTGAAGGCGCAAAGCGATCTGATCTGCACCAGCAGCAATGCCGTTGATCTGGTGAACCAGCTGCCTGCTGATCAGCCCGTTCTGTTCGCGCCCGATCAGAACCTGGGGCGCTGGGTTCAGCAACAGAGCGGTCGCGAGCTGACCCTCTGGCCGGGACGCTGCATCGTTCATGAGACCTTCAGCGAAGAAGCCGTGCTGGCCCTCAAGCACGAACATCCGTCGGCTGAACTCATCGCCCACCCCGAATGCCAGCAGAACCTGCTGGATCTGGCGGATTTCATTGGATCCACCAGCAAATTGTTGAAGTACGCCGAACAGAGCTCCTGCAACAGCTTCATCGTTCTGACGGAGCCAGGGATCCTGCACCAGATGCAGCAACGGGTCCCTGAGAAAACCCTGCTCGACGTGCCGGGGATCGATGGATGCAGCTGCAATGCCTGCCCCTACATGCGGCTCAACACCCTGGAGAAACTGAAGGCATGCCTGGAGACCCTCGCGCCTGCGATCGAGATGGATGAATCAATGCGTCTGAAGGCCATGAAACCCATGCAGCGCATGCTCGAGATGAGCCGATGATGCGCCAACGCATTAGAAAAAGACGTCCTCAGACGAATAAATTTTCGACTATCCACTCCCCGCGATGCATGGCACCTGTGACACAGCCCAAGAGCATCAGGGTTCTGATTTTGATGGCAGCGATGACGGGGACGTTGTGCACCACAGCAACTGCTGAACCCTGGAACCAACCGATTCCTGAACCCGCAACGGAATCCACAGCACAAACGATCAAGTTGGCCGAGCAACCCAACACGGTGAGCGCCAGGTTTTTTTGGGCCCCATTGGTGCCCAGCATGCAAAGAGCAGATGAAACTCTTCGGCAAACAGGCCGGAGGCAAGCAAAATTACGTGGAGTGCGGTCTGCCTGACGACTATCCCGACCATCTCAGGCAATGCAGGGATGAAAACATTCGACCCATCCCCACCTGGAGACGGCCCGGATCAACGCAGCTGGAGGTTGTTCAATCGATCAACACCCTCGAGCGATGGAGTGGCCTGAGACCTGAACAGGAGAACTGATTACTTCTTGCGGCAATAGCCAGCACCAACATTCATCCAGCCGGAGGGACAGGCTTCACCAAAGGTACGGAGCTTTCAGATCGAAAGCACACCAGAAGGGGTTGTATTACCGAGCCGCAAAGACCTGGGTTGATCCAGGCCGTTCGGGATAGCGGCGCCCGCAAGGTGTACGTCATCCATGGCCAAAGCGATGTTCTGGCCCGTTACCTGCGGGAGGTGGAGGGTGTGGATGCGGAGCCGCTGGAGACCCTGTTCGAAGGGGAATCGGACTAAAACTTGGCGATGCCGTCCGGCAACTCCGGGAGGTTGAGACTCGCCTCGCGACCTTCGATCGCGGCCGTGAGCGATTCGATCATCATGGCGTTGCCCCTGTCTTTGACGGCCTCAAGCGCCTTCTCAAGACGACGACGACGGTCGGATGGATCATCCGACGTCCCCGAGCCAGCCACGGGGGTGACGACGGCCGTAGCTGAGGCGCTAGCGCGCACGCTGCTGAGTTGTTGCGCCAGGTTGTCCCAGAGGAGTGCCATCCGGCTGATTCAGGAAGCTGTCGGTCAGATCAACACAGGTCTTCACCGGATTTCCAGCACTGCTCACAAAATGTCTTGTCAGGATGGCGGGGCTTTTCCTCCATCCCGTTCAAGCGCGCATGCGTGCCTTTCAGAACCTGTTCAATCAGTTGGATCAGGTCACGGGCACCAAGGCCAAGGTGCAGGCGCTGGTGGATCACTTTCACGAGATTGATCCAGGGGAAGCGGCCTGGGCGTTTCCCCCGCATTCTGCGCTGGCGCCGAGACAAACCCGCCAATGAAGCGGACTCAATCCAGACCGCGATGGCATTGATCCAGAACCGCTGATGGCAGCTTCAAAAGCGAAGGCAGAGGCCAAGCCAAAAACCAGCGACCCGCGGTTAAACCCGATTCATGCCTGGTTCGCGCAGAGAAACTGGACACCGCTCCCGTTTCAGCAGGAGACCTGGAGCGCCTATCTGGCGGGGCGGAACGGCTTGATCCAAGTGCCCACAGGGTCCGGAAAACATTCGCCGCCGTAATGGGACCGATCGCGCGGACGTTGGCGGAGGAGAAGCCGTTGAAGGGAATATGTCTGCTTTACATCACGCCATTGCGGGCCCTCATCCGGGAACCAAATGTGATCCAGTACGCCTTCCAGCGGCGCTAGTACAGGTACCCGGCACCTCTAAGCCCGGAACCACGTTCAAAGTGACAGCGACCCAACCTGCCGATCCGGCAAGGATCTCTCCTTTGATGGGCGCCATAAGGACAGATATCTCAGAGCATTTTTGTCGGTTAAGAGAGCAATCGCGCGTTGCGGCCCTCTGGAACATGACCTGCAGCGAGAACCAACCCAGTCACCTAGCCGTAGGGTCCAAATCGCGTCGCACAAGCGGCACCACAATGGGCACCCAAAGCGATGGCCTTCGCCAAGGGCCAACGCGCCGCAAGACCCGTGACCACTCCCGCCGCAAAGCTGTCACCACAGCCATAACTCTCGACCAATGGCCCCGGAAGGGGCGAAGGGTCATAGCGACCGCCCGGAAGACTGAGACCACCTGCGGCACCTTCCGTGCGAATCATTGTGTGGGGAGCTGGGTTCAACTGCTCCGGTTGCACCCGCTCACCCGGATCAAGACCACTGCCAATCAGGGCGTCGAGAGACACCCCGGCCTGCTGAAGCACAGGCAAACGAACCCGCGGGGTCGCAGCCAGGACTGCAGCAGAACGGCCGGCTTTCAACAGAGGCGCATCAGCTGCTGTGACGAAAAGACCGTCGCATTCGCCGAGGGCCTCCCAGGGCAGGTCATCATCCAGTAATGGGGTCAGCCGCTCGCCAATCACCGTGATCGCCCGATCCCCCTCACCATCGACTACGCTCACGCCCCGACGGGTTGGCGCCTCCCTCCAGGCGACATGAACCTCAAGGCCCAAATCCTCGAGTCGCTTGACACAGGCTTCACCGACCGAATCGCGACCTAGAGCTGTAAAGAACTGGACGGGTTGCTGCTGCAACCGTGCCATCTGCACCGCAACGACGGCTCCACCACCAGCAGGTTCCTGAAGGGTCCGCAATGCGTGACCAATGGTCCCGGGACGGGGCAATTGATCCACCACCAGAAATTCCACCCATTCGACATGACCCACGACGGCCAAGCGCAGGGGCGGCAGGGCTGAGGCAGAAGACAATGGCAGTCCAAAACAGCTGGAACCCCATTCTCTCTGGAGGAACGGCTCAACAACAGGACGAGCGATGAATCCGTTTTGGAGCGGGTTCAGCGGATGGAGGACGAATCCATCGGCAAAGAGGGTTGAGATCGCTGTCCACTGCAGTGTCCTTAAGCTTCAACAGCGGAAGGAATTAGCAACGTTGGCCAAGCTCAAGGAGATCAAACTCAAACAGATTCCACAACTGAACACGGCCAACAGCTCGCCGTTGATTCGGAAACACAAGGAAGTTCTGAACCTGATGATGAGAACGCTTTCGCTCAATACCTACGGCCTCACCTAGGCCCAGTTCATCAAAGGGTTTGGTTGCGGTGCTTTGGCCATTTGGCTGCTCATGCGCTGAGATCAACCGTGACGTACGGGCCTTCCACCCCGTCGCAGCGACTCCAACATTCCTTTTTCCAAGGCCGTCAGTTTTGGTGCTGGCTCATTCAACGCAGTTTCCGCCCGTATCTTGGCTGCGGCAATGAATCGATCTATTTTATCTCCAGAATCAAAGGCCAAGGTGCCTCAGCAAGAACCACCAAAGGTATGGATCGGCACCTACTTAAGGCTTAGGACTTAAGGAAGATTCCTAAACCCAACAGATGAGGGCGCGAGCTCGCCTCAACCATTCCCTTGATCGCAAGATCGTTGCTATCGGTTGGAGGTTGCAGCAACCCGATGAGCCGTTACCCCGTCTTCTATTGCTCTCCAGCGTCCGTTGATGCTGGCTTCAGACCTGTTGAAGCGTCGGATGCTTACGAGGCTGAGCAGATCGTGCAGTGCGAGCACCCCGGTGCGGTAATGGTCTCACTGAGCGAGCGGGTCACGAACGAAGAGGAAATCCGCCGGTTGTTTGTGGCTTGGCTCGAAAAAGTCTGAACACCTGGAGCCGCCGAGGGGTGCATGGGACACAACCCTTTGTCGGTCACGCCCCCCAGCTGGCTGGACAGCTGGATATCGACGCTGATAGCTACAAGCGGCTGCTGAACCGCACTGCGGTGACGATCACCAAGCGCGCCAAGAAGCGTAGGTCCACCTATCAGGTGAAAGAAGCCATCGATGCTATTCATGCAGCGTTTCAGCGTTGCGACGGCACGGATCCCTATGACGGACTGCCATTGGACAATCGCCTTCATGATGAAAGTCGCAGTCCGACAGTCTCCCCGGTGAGCAGCAGCAGCACCGCGACTTTTGAGATTCTCAGCCTGCAGACCAAAGAAGCCAAAGGGGAAAGGGACGCCGAGGAGTTCATCGCCCACTGCCGTGCCGTTATCGCCCGTGCCGACGAGACATCAACGGCTCAGCGATGAGCAGCGCCAAGAAACTGTCCCTGGTGGTACTGGGAGGCCGTTGCAAGGGATGCCATGTGGACCAGTCAAACCTTGGCTGATCAGACAGGCATCGTTTCAATCCGGAGACACGTCTGATCCACCATGTCTGATCAAATCGGTAAAGACGCCAGCGAGGCCTGGCGAAACCATGTGTTGAAGCAGGTGGTGAATTACCTGGAAACACATCGCTGTGCGATCATCGATCGCTTCGTAGCTGAGAACGAATACAACTTGAAATGTGAGGACGTCGAACATTCAGATCTTCTTGATTTCGATGTCTCCGTCACACTGCATCGCAATTAATCCTCATCCTTTGGTCTTGGATTCGGTTTTTTCAAGGCCAACATGATTCGCTGAATCAACCTGCGGGCTTCCAGAGCACGTCTGGATCCTGGCGTTGCAGCGTTTGTTCAGCGAGCTTGAGGTAATAGAAATAGCTTTGCCTGTCTTCCGATTCAGCAGCTTTGTTCATCAAGTGCAAATAGCTGAGGCGCTGATCGCTGTTCATGTATCAACTGGAAGAGAACCAAACAATCACCTCAGTCAGCCTTTAATTTCGGTATCGGAGCGAACAACCGAAACAATTATGGGTGTCACCGGAGCACTCTTTTATCTTTTCTTTTGACGGCTTTGGGCAAAAAGCCCCTCCTAACGAGGCAATCAACAGGGCTGGAAGTTCGTCGTGACAGGTGGGCCACCTCCAGGGGGAATAACACAGCCGGGATCGGATGAACCTGTCTGCTCAGGCAACGCAGGGCCTTGAAGCGTAGGCCCTCCTGGGGATGCCGGAGCCAGATCAATCTTGCCCGGCCGGATCAGTTGAGATGTGACGTTGAACGCCAACCCGCCAAGCAAACCAAGGCCCATCGAGGCCGAAAAAGCAACAAGGACTTGACGCTGACGGTTGTTCATCCCAGTGATCGATGCCGTTGGAGGTTGATTGGCCGCGATCTCAGGCCTCAATCTCGGTGAATAACGGAGATTTGACAGATCAAAACAGACCGCCGGATGATCCGCTTGCTGCAACCGGAACGATCGAAACACAGTCTCTGCTGACGCTGCTCACGCCCTTCCTCGTGTTCGGGGCCTTGTTTGTGGTGCTCCTGCTGGTCTGGGACCGATGACAGCCCTCGTTGCGGGACTGTTCTGGACGCCATACGCCGATTGGATTTACACCGTGGTCAGCTTGAGTGGTCTGATGCTGGTCACCTGGTTGGTGCTGGGTCGCAGCCAGTGGCAGTTGACGCGCTTCAAGGGCATCAAGCAGCAAGCATTTCCATCTCAGGCTCAAGCAGCACATCGCGGGCTGTGTTGAACCGTGTCATCACATCAGGGTCGCCCCCTTTGTCCGGATGATGTTGAACAGCCAGAAGCTTGTGAGCCCGCTTCACCTGAGCAACGGTCAACCGTCCGGTTAGCGGCAATCCAAGGCACTGCCGGGCCTGAATCGCCTCAAGGCCAGGGTCACGACCCATCGGACATTGATCACGGCGATGGTTTGACGTGCCTGGCTTGCGCTTTTTGCTGGTTTTGCGTTTGGCCGACCTGGCCTCACCCCCAAACCCTTTCGATTCCTGCACAACCTGATCGCCGAAGCAGGCCACAATGCCTGATCGCCTAGTTCAGCCACCCAACTGCGACCACCAGTGCTCGATGCGATCGATGGAGCCATACCAGCTTTGGCCGAACAATCTGCCATGGGCCGTATCGGCAAGCTCAATCCAACGGGCATCCCGCAGCAGAGCTGATGGAAGCGGCACCAGGCCATCCCCCTCCAGATCCGGGTCGCCCATGATCTGGCGGTAGCTGCGGGCAGCATTGCGGCTCGAGAAGTTCGATGCATTCGATCCCAGAGGATCAAGCCGGCCCGCAACCGCCACATAATCCACCCGATCTGCTTCAGGGCAACCCGGAAACTCACGATCCACGCGAGCCCGTAGCAGTATGGCGCGCAGGGCCTGATGGGGACTGCCGAGAGTGATCAGGCGATTGCATCGAGCTGCACCGTTGAAACGGCGTCCAAGAAAGGTCTGATCGGCCAGATAAGGCCGCAACATCACCCCACCCGAACTGTGACCAATCAAGGTGACGCGCCCGGTGGGCGACTGGCTTTGAAGCTCGAGCACAGCGGTATCAAAGCGATCAAGCAGGCGACACCAACCAAAGCCCCAGCTGGTGGCCAGCCAATCCAATTTGGACGCAGGCACGATGCGGACTGCAGCACCGGTGGCCTGATGAATCCAATCAGCGAGGGGGCGATAGGCCTCTTCCGTGATCAGAAAGCCACCGAGGATCACTACAGGCTGATCCAGCGAAACCGTTCTTGGATCTAATTTTTTCAGTTCTGACAACGGTTCTGAGCGGTTAGGTGAAGATGAGGTGGTGGCCTCCTTCCGGTTTATGCGGGATGATGCCGGCAAGAAATCAGGCTCAATTCCTGCCAAATCCCCAAATAAGGCACCAAGAGTCAGCCCGGTTGGACCTGGGCTTCACCACTGCTAACTAAGCCCTGCGCAATCGCGGGGCAAAGCTGACGTTGTATGTCGTGCCCGGCAGGGGGACCATCGGTGTCAGAGGCACCTGAAATGGTGCAGCAAGGGTGAGAAAACAGCGGAAGGCTGGCCTCGGTTATCCGACAACGCCCGGCGGATTGATCGGAGCGGAGCAGATCGCCTCCGCGATGCACCAAGCGATCAGCGAAGGGATTGATCCCACCACGGTGGTGCTACAGGCAAAGCATCAGCCAGGCCAGGTAATCCCTGAGAAGCCCATCACCGTCGCCGAAGCGATCGCCACATTTGAGAAGGACTACTGGCAGGCCCGGAAGCGACTGCCCAATACGGAGCTCACCTGGCAGCGATATCAGATGATCCTCAACCGCTTGCCCGCCAACGGTGTCCTGAGCCTTGGGCTGTTGCAGTGAACCCTGCTGAAAACAATGGAACCGGACAGCAGGACAAGGCAGATGACCTGCATGCAGTTTGAGCGGCTGCTGAAGAAGTCAGGGGTGGAAGGCAGCGAGCAGCTCCGCACGCTGCGGGGCAACTACAAGCCCCAGGAGTGAGAGCTCCCGAGCGATGAGCAGCTGGTGCAACTCATCGATGTCATCAGGCCCACGAAGTGGGGATGGTGCCTCGCAGCGATGGCGACATTCGGGTGCAGACCAGGCGAGGTGCCCAGCCTTCAGCTCCATAAGGACGGCACCGCCGATTGCCTCTCAATCAAGGAGAAGCTGCGCCTGCCAGCCCCCCGAACTTGCTTCGCGTACCCGAAGGAATGGACCGACCGCTGGGCCCTTCATGAGGTGGAGATCCCAACGGGGCCGCTCGAGGCGGCCAGGTGGATCAAGCCCAACCAGTTCAACTCCGCTGACAGCGAGAGATGTGTAGCTGCATAGCGCGGCGCCCGCCAGGCGCAGATCTACAAGGAGACCATCTCTGAGATCTTCGGAGATGACTATCGCTTCGATATCCATGACATGCGGCACCGCTGGGCCGTGCGGTCAATCGAGGTCAACGTGAATCAGAGCCTGTGCGCCCAGAGCATGGGGCACTCACTGCAGATGCACGAGCAGCGTTACCAGCGATGGATGACAGCTACTGACCTAAGAGCTGCCATGGCGAAGCTTTCCAAGGAGAGTTCGGCTGGTGGGTCAAAATTGGCTCAGCGATGAATAGCTCTATGAGCTGGGTACTGGTTGCCTTGAGTTCTGGATCCTGCAGGTGCAGCACTGTGGTGGGCACTAAAAATGAGAGGTCGCCTAAATCAGATTGAGAAGAAATTTGCATCTGCATTGCAGATTGACAGATACGTACAAGAAGAAGAAAGAAAAATCGCCGAACTCAAGCAAAAAACTGAACAAGAATTGATGATACATATAACGAAGGTAGATCCGCACAATTTCAGCTTGAGAAGAATCTAGGAGGCCTGAGAAATGAATATAAAGAGTCTAAGGATGATCTACTAGAACTCGAAGCAAGCTTACTCTTGCTCACGAAGAAACGGTATATCAAGATTACGGATGCTACGAGCCTAACTATGGCTTTGAATCATCAGGAGAGTGGGAAGAAGATCTAAAACTTCTCAGTACAGAAATCAAACACATGCTCGCAAGCGTCAGGGAAAAGAAACGCTGATGCTCTTGCTAAAGTGCGCGCAGAAGTAGAAGGCGCAAACGAGAAGTAGAAGGAAAAACTATTTGCTCAAATTGCAGAACTAGAGCAGAGAATGAAAGAGGTGGAAGAAAAGAACCGATATATCAGCCAGGTAATGCTCACGAAGATCGGACATGTCTACATCATTTCAAATATTGGTAGCTTCGGCGAGGAAATGCTCAAGATCGGCATGACCAGAAGACTAGAACCAATGGATCGTGTAAAAGAGCTTGGAGACGCATCTGTTCCATTCCTCTTCGACGTTCACACCATGATTAGAACGTCTGACGCACCTACTTTAGAAAACGCACTTCACAAACATTTTGACGACCGGCGGGTGAACCTGGAGAACAATAGAAAAGAGTTTTTCTATGTCACTCTGGAGGAGATTCAGAACGAGTTAAATATGCTGAAAGGCGAGCTAAATACTGAGGCTGAGATACATATCACCCATGGCGGCTGAGGACAAGCAATAAAGGATGTCAGAAGCAAAGCGTCAACATCTTGAGCGGTCATATAAAAGCTGACCGCGCACCTAGACAATCG
>NZ_JBGKDP010000007.1:0-3202 GCF_042954245.1 Parasynechococcus sp. | reverse complement strand
ACCAGCTGCACCGGGTGCAGCTGGTCGTACTGGAGGCGGGCCAGGTGGAGGCACAGACCGCCGGAATGGCCCTGTTGCGCAAGCAGGTAGAGGCCGGTGACATCGCTGATCTGGTGGCCCGTTGGACCGGGATCCCCGTGCAGCGGCTGTTGGCCGGCGAGCGGCGTAAACTCCTGGACCTCGACGCCCATCTCGCGGAACGGGTGATTGGTCAGGGCGAAGCGGTGACGGCCGTTGCTGCTGCCATCCGCCGGGCCAGGGCCGGCATGAAGGATCCCCGTCGACCGGTGGGTTCCTTCTTGTTCCTGGGGCCGACCGGCGTCGGTAAGACCGAGCTGGCGAAGGCGCTGGCAGGGTCGCTGTTTGATGAAGAGGAGGCTCTAGTTCGCCTCGACATGAGCGAGTTCATGGAGCGGAACGCCGTGGCTCGGCTCATCGGTGCTCCTCCGGGTTATGTCGGCTACGAGGAAGGGGGGCAACTCACTGAGGCCGTGCGCCGCCGGCCCTATGCGGTGCTGCTTCTTGATGAAGTGGAGAAGGCCCATCCCGATGTGTTCAACCTGCTGCTGCAGGTGCTGGATGACGGCCGGCTCACCGATTCCCAGAGTCGCACTGTTGATTTCCGCCACACTGTGGTCGTGATGACCAGCAATCTGGCCAGTCCCGCGATCCTTGAACATGCCCGCTCAGGATCCACAGATGACTCAGCCCTGCAACAGCAGGTGGATGCAGCGCTCTCCAACCAGTTCCGGCCTGAATTCCTCAACCGCATTGATGAGGTGATTCGTTTCTGTCCGTTGGAGGTCTCCGATTTGGTGCGGATTGTTCAGTTGCAACTGAAGGATCTCGCTGCCCTGTTGGCCGAACAGGGCCTGGCCCTGTTCGTGGATGACGCTGTCGCTGAGGCCATGGCCCGTCAGGGCCATGAACCGGAGTACGGGGCGCGGCCCCTGCGTCGGGTGTTGAGGCGCCAGCTGGAAAATCCGCTCTCCACGCTGCTGCTTGAGGAGCGCTTTGCAGGAGCCAGTGGCGTGACGGTGCGGCTGGGGGAGGCCGGCACGGATGCCCTGGTGTTCGATCCGGTGGGGGGTTGAGGGCATCCGATAAGGTGGCTATCTGGCGAAGTGCCTACCGGCACCGTTGTCAACTTCCGGTCCCATCCCCGTGACCAGCCCCATCTCTGAGGACACCACCACTTCTGACGGCTCCAAAGCCGCTGCCGATTCCACCAAATCCGGTGGTTTTTTGGCGGACACGGTTGATGAGCTGAAACTCGTGGTCTGGCCCAGCCGCCAGCAACTGTTCAGCGAATCCATCGCTGTGATCCTGATGGTCAGCCTTTCGGCTGCCACCATCGCGGCTGTAAGTCGTTTCTTTGGGTGGGCTTCGTCCCAGATGTTCCGCTGACTCGATATCACCTTTCTCGCCGTGCCCGAAGACCTGACCACACCGGACGCCCCTGAGGTGCTTGATCTGCCGGCCCCGAATGAAGGGGAAGACAGCACCTTGCCTGCGGCGGCTATCGCTAGCACGGCCATCGCCCGCTGGTACGCCGTTCAGGTGGCTTCCAGCTGTGAGAAGAAGGTCAAGGCCACCCTGGAGCAGCGGGCTGTCACCCTCGGGGTGAGCAACCGAATTCTTGAAATCGAGATTCCCCAGACGCCTGCAGTCAAGCTGAAGAAGGACGGCACCCGTCAGTCCACCGAGGAGAAGGTGTTCCCCGGTTATGTGTTGGTCCGAATGGTGCTGGATGAGGACACGATGATGGCGGTGCGAAGCACCCCGAATGTGATCAATTTCGTCGGTGCTGAAGACCGGCGTGCCACCGGTAAGGCCCGTGGTCATATCAAGCCTCGTCCCCTCAGTCGCTCTGAGGTCGATCGAATCTTCAAGCGCGCTGCCGAGAAGAAGACGGTCGTCAAGGTGGATCTCACCGAAGGCGATCAGATCTTGGTGACCGCTGGTCCGTTCAAGGACTTCCAGGGTGAGGTGATCGAGGTGTCCGGCGAGCGCAACAAGCTCAAGGCCCTGCTCTCCATCTTTGGTCGAGAGACCCCGGTGGAGCTGGAGTTCTCTCAGATCAGCAAACAGAACTGACCTGGCGGCGGCCGTCTCCCTGCGGAGGGCGGCCTTGGGAGTGGGCAACCATTCCGCCGCACCCGACCCGAGGGTCTGGTGATCCGCAGCTGTCCAAACCCCCCAGCCGATGGCCAAGAAAGTCGTAGCTGTGATCAAGCTGGCCTTAGATGCCGGCAAAGCCAACCCCGCGCCGCCGGTGGGCCCTGCCCTCGGTCAGCATGGTGTGAACATCATGATGTTCTGCAAGGAGTACAACGCTCGGACGCAGGACAAAGCCGGTTATGTGATTCCGGTGGAGATCTCGGTCTTCGAAGACCGCAGCTTCACCTTCATCACCAAGACGCCTCCGGCGTCGGTGCTCATCACCAAGGCCGCAAAGATCCAAAAGGGATCCGGTGAGTCCGCCAAGGGCAGTGTTGGATCGATCAGTCGGGCTCAGCTCGAGGAGATCGCCAAGACAAAGCTCCCCGACCTCAACTGCACCAGCGTTGAGTCCGCCATCCGGATCATCGAAGGCACCGCTCGCAACATGGGCGTTTCCATCAGCGATTGACGTCGCTGCATCGCTTCTCCAACCCATTCGGGGGAGGCATCACTGATGTCGTCTGAACCCCAACTCTGAACATGCCCAAAATCTCCAAGCGCCTGGCCAGCCTGGCCGGCAAGATCGAGGACCGTGTCTACACACCCCTCGAGGCGATTGCCCTGGTCAAGGACAACGCCAACGCGAAATTCGACGAGACGATGGAGGCCCATGTGCGCCTCGGCATCGATCCGAAGTACACCGACCAACAGCTGCGCACCACCGTGGCTCTGCCCAACGGCACCGGTCAGACCATGCGAATCGCTGTCGCGACCCGCGGTGAGAAGGTGGCTGAAGCTAAAGCCGCCGGTGCCGAACTCGCCGGTGAAGAAGACCTGGTGGAAAGCATCAGCAAGGGCGAAATGGATTTCGACCTGTTGATCGCCACCCCCGACATGATGCCCAAGGTGGCCAAGTTGGGTCGGGTCCTCGGCCCACGTGGCTTGATGCCCAACCCCAAGGTAGGCACGGTCACGACGGACCTCGAGGCCACGATCAAAGAATTTAAGGCCGGCAAACTGGAATTCCGTGCCGACCGCA
>NZ_JBGKDP010000006.1:0-4709 GCF_042954245.1 Parasynechococcus sp. | reverse complement strand
ATCAGCGCTGAGGTGATCGGCACCTCCTGCCTGAGGTTGTCGGAGGGCATGACCCGACCGCTGCCCACCCTGCTGGTGTTCAGCGCCTATGCCCTTGCGATGGCGCTGCTCTCCAAGGTGGTACTGAGCATCTCTCTGGGGATCACCTACGCCCTCTGGAGCGGCATCGGCACCGTGGTGATCGTGCTGGTGGGGCGCTTCGCCTACAGCCAGATGCTGCAGCCCGCGCAGTTGATCGGGATCAGCCTGATCACCGCCGGTGTTGTGTTGGTGAATCTGGGGGAATGAGCCTCAGGGGGTGAGCCCCAGCAAGGCATCGCTGCGCTCCCGCATCCGCTGCAGCACCTGCGGATCCTGCTGAGGATCTTCATGGATGCTGGGCAACAGAGCTTGCAGCCGCTGCTGCCAGGCCTTGCTGTCGAGCCGTTGCTTGAAGCAGCGCTGCAGCACTTCCAACATGATCGTCACCGCCGTGCTCGCCCCCGGGGAGGCCCCCAGCAGCGCTGCCAGGGAGCCATCGCCGGAGGCCACCACTTCCGTCCCCAGCTGCAGCCGTCCACCCTGCTTGCTGCGTTTGATGATCTGCACCCGCTGGCCGGCCACCGAGAGGGTCCAGTCTTCAGCGCGAGCGGTGGGCATGAACTGCTGCAACGCCTCATGCCGCTCCACCGGGCTCTGACGCAACTGATTGATCAGGTACTGCACCAGCTCGAAGTTGGTGGCACCCACCTGCAGCATCGGCACCAGATTGGTGGCACGCACGGAAGCGGGCAGATCCAGCAGGGAGCCCTGCTTGAGGAACTTGCTGCTGAAGCCCGCAAAGGGGCCGAACAACAGCGAACGCTTGCCATCAATCCAGCGGGTGTCGAAGTGGGGCACCGACATCGGTGGCGCCCCCACCGCCGCCTTGCCGTAGACCTTGGCCCGCTGACGGTCGGCCAGCTGGGCATCACCGCAGACGAGCCAGAGGCCACTCACCGGGAAACCAGCGAAATCAGCCGCCTCCGGAATCCCGGAGCGTTGCAGCAGCGGCAAGGCACCCCCGCCAGCACCGAGGAAGACAAAGGGTGCCCGCACTTCTTTCTTGCCCGAGGGCCCCTTGAGCAGCACGCGCCAGTCGGCCTCAGTCATGTCGCTGCGGCGCAGGCGTTTGAGGTCTTGCACCTGGGTGCCGTACTCCACGCTGAGCGCTCCGCTCTGCTGCAACGGCATCAGATAAGCCCGGGTGAGGGTTCCGAAATCCACGTCAGTGCCCCGATCAATCCGGGTGGCCGCCACTGGCTGCTTGAGATCACGGCCCGCCATCACCAGGGGCATCCATTCGGTGAGCTCGCTCTGCTCTTCACTCCACCGCATCCGAGCAAAGGCCGGCAGATCCTTCAGCTGGCTGTGGCGCTGCCGCAGAAAGGCAATGTTCTCCGGCGTCCACACGACGCTGATGTGGGCCGCCTGGTGGAGAAAGGTGCTGGTGTCGAGGTCGCCGCGCTCCCGCAACGACCCCCAGAACTCGAGGCTCCGTTCAAACGAAGCATTGATGGCCACCGCTTTGGCCGTCGCCACCGTGCCATCCGCCTGCATCGGGGTGTAATTCAGCTCGCAGTTGGCGGCATGGCCGGTGCCGGCGTTGTTCACCGCAGCGCTGCTCTCTAAGGCAGGCGATTCGAGGCGCTCCACCAAAAGAATCCGCAGCTGCGGGTCGAGTTCGTGCAGCAGCGCCGACAGGGTGGCGCTCATGATTCCGGCGCCCACCAGCACGGCGTCGTAACGGACTTCTAGGTTGAACGGACCGTCGTGCTGCACCGGAGCTGGAGGGTTAACCGCTCTCGTCACCCTATGGGGCCACTCCGTAACCTTGGGGTCTTGATGTCTGGTTCATTCCGATGAGCACTGAAACCATGGCCCTCACTCTGGAGAACGTGGAGAAGGTGCTGGATGAACTGCGCCCCTTCCTGATGGCCGACGGCGGCAACGTTGAAGTGGTGGAGCTGGATGGCCCGATCGTGAAAGTGCGTTTGCAGGGAGCCTGCGGGAGCTGCCCCAGCAGCACGATGACCTTGAAGATGGGCATCGAACGCAAGATGCGCGAATCGATCCCCGAAGTGAGTGAAGTGGTGCAGGTGCTCTGACGCGCCTCTTCGTCTACGGATCACTGCAAAGCTGCGGAAGCGCCCATCACCTGCAGAAGGGCGCCCAAAGGGACCGCGACGGCATCGTTGATGGATTCACCGAGCTGCAGCACCGGGGCTATCCGATGCTGCAGCGAGGAAACGGAGCCGTGGAAGAAGATGTGTATTGGGTGCTCGACCTTTGTTGTGGCCTGCTTTGGATGCTTGGAAGGAGGTGCCTGAGGTGTACCAACGCACCAGCGTGACCCTGAGGGATGGCCGCAGGGTGTGACCCTACAAAGCGGCCCAAAGAATTAATTATCGAAGAAAGTAAAATCCATAAAGCGCAAATATTCGCACTGCACATTTACGGAAAATAAAAAATGCATGGCTTAGACCAAAGGCATACGTAGTGAGTGAACATATGCAGGCAGCACCCAAGCCAATCAACGAGGCAGCTAGGCTGAGATCGCTCAGTGAATATCGAATACTGGGAACGAAGCCTGAACAAGCCTTTGACAACATCACCCGGATGGCCTCAGAGATCTGCCAGTCCCCGATCGCCCTGATCTCTCTGGTGGATGAAAAGCGTCAATGGTTCAAATCGAAGGTGGGCCTTGAAGCGAGCGAAACCGACCGGGATATCTCCTTTTGTGCCCACACGATCCTCGACTCCAAACCTCTGGTGGTGGAGGACGCACTGTTTCACGAGAAGTTCCGTGACAACCCCCTCGTGCAGGAAGAACCTCACATTCGACTGTATGCAGGGTTCCCCCTGAAAACCGACATCAACCACCGCATTGGGACTCTTTGCGTGATTGATCGTATTCCCAAATCACTTACCAATTCCCAATACAAGGTGATGGAAGGCCTGGCGGAGCAGGCCACCACCCTGTTGGAACTCAGACGTCGATCCCTGGCTCTGATGGATGAGTTCTGTCAAATGCATCACGCTCAAGGATTGGTCACCACCTGCAGCTACTGCAAATCGATCCGCGACAGGGAAGGCTTCTGGCAACCGATCGAACGATTCCTGATGCAACACAGCACGCTGAATTTCAGCCATGGCATCTGCCCGGAATGCATGAACGAGCACTTTCCTGATGTGCAAAGGAGTCGGGTAGAGCCTTCGAATAATCACGACTGAGCGCATAAGAGGAGGGCGATTGTCATCAGCACCACCATGAACACTTGACATCGCCGGAAAACTAGAGGGATGTTCCAGTGATGCGCCATGCGAATTGCAGATTTTCTGTATCGCAAACTCGGGCTCAATATTTTCAAAGCCGCACCACACCTGAGAACATAAACACCTGAGATTCCAGCCTCCACTGAGGTTGAGCCGGAAGCTTTGAAGCCGCCAACTCCCATCAACACATCAAGCACCGATGTGATTCACATCAGCCCCAGGGGTGGTCGCTACAAAGTTGACGCCAAAGGTCGCAAGATTTACCTCAAAGCCAGCTGAAGCCTTTCAGACCCATAGATTGTAAGACGAACTGAGTTGCAATACTGATCAATTGGGTTCGGTATCACACACAACCACCATGGATTCAGCCTGCACGACAAGGTTGATTCAGGTCGGGAGATCGAGGTGAACGCTGGTCCTGCTTGCCCCATTCGATTTGGCACCCTTGAACACCAAAAGGAATCGCTCGCCGATCAATGCCTAACGGCAGCGGAAATCGAATGGCGACGCTGGTCGGGATGGCAGATGCAACGAACAGCGGCCAAACAATTCAGAAAAAAGTGGGCCTGATGCACGGCTGAATTAAGGCGCTGTGGCAGGGTTTGGTGACCTGCCGAAGCATGTGGTCAACCGTTCCCCGTTGCTGAATCGGCGTCGCCCTCAGGCCAGCAGAACGTTGATCGGGCACAGCGTCAGCTCGGGCGCGTTTGAAGGGTTAGCGGTTGCCGGGGAAGGCCATGCCGGCGTCCAACGGTTTGACCCAGCCCTAAAACGATCACGCTGCAGGCTCACCGTCTAGCACCTGGCCATAGCCCGATGACGCTGCCAACGTGGTGGCACCCATCCTGCGGCTCACGCCACTGCCGTGACCATGCGCGACCTCTGCCCTGCCCTACAGAACAAGACGTACTTCAACTAGGACGCACTTCCAAATCAAGCTACTCAGATGAATTGCAGGACAATTGATTTCGAGAAAGTCCTCTAGGAGCTTTAGTCATGGAATTTGGTCGCCATACGACTGACACAGAGCTGATTCCATGGCACCGACTAAGCAAAGAGATTCTCGCTGCGTCTACTGGATGGGTTGCCGTGACCTTGAACGTAGTACCTGGACTAGGTGCTGGTTATCTTTACCAGCGGCGCTGGAAGGCGTATTTGATTTCATCTATTCTGGCCACCACCTGGTTCGTTCTGGGAGCGGTGCTTGGGCAAGGAGCAGAAGTCGCAGAACATATGCAGAACCAGTTGTTAGGGCTAGCCGGTCTTGCTGCACTGGCCAGATGGCACGGCAATTGAGGCTGGACGAGCAGTAAAGCAGGCACGTGGATAGGGCTAATCAGTAGAAAGTCCCCTCCAACTGGGAGCGAAAGTGGCGTGGGGGCTTGCAGCCTCCTCGCTCCTACATAAAGAACCCT
>NZ_JBGKDP010000005.1:0-5785 GCF_042954245.1 Parasynechococcus sp. | reverse complement strand
CGCCAGGCCGTGATCAGCCATCTGGTACAGCAGAGCTTGGACCAGAACGTGGTGCCAGATGCCCTGCGGCGACTTCCTGGACTACAAAACGCCGAATCAGAATTCAGCCGCCAACTGGCTGAAAGCATGGTGACCTCCGTACTCGACCTGTCCAAGGGAGCCGGAAACCGCATCGGTCAGCGGGACCCGGTTCTGGAATCGCTTGGATCCGAGGCCTTGGATCGGCTCTGGGAGGAACTGGCCCACACCCTGGAACAGGGGCCTGTCCTGAGCCGCAGCCAGGATCTGCTGGTCGCCCTCCTGGAAGAGATCAAACGCTCGAGCTTCCGCCAGATCCGCGACCAAGACGATGTGGACGCCCTGATCAGCGAATTGGATGGCTTGAACTTCAGCCCTGGAGTGCCGACTCCCAAAGATCAGGCTTGAAGCCGGTCAGGTACGTGGAGGAATTCACCTCCACGAACGGACGTTTGATCAATTTCCCATCAGCAGCCAAGGCCTCCAAAGCCTCGTCATCTGACAGAGCCTTCACTGCTGCTGCGCCCATGGCGCGATGGCTCTGACCACTGGTATTGAACAACAGCTTCCTGTCACCGAGGGATTGGTAAGCGGCCACCAACATGTCCTTGGACGGTGGATTCAGGGTGATGTCGTGCACCTCATGTGCGATGCCTCGCTCAGTGAGCCAAGCCAATCCCTTTCGACAGGTGCTGCAGCGGTTGTAGCTGTAGACCTGGAGAGTTCCGGCCAAGACTCAGCGGCCGAACAGGGATTTAATCGCACCAACGAGGCTATTGGAGCCGCGGCCCACACCTTCAGCGGGACGGGTGCGAACGGTGACATCACCATTCACGGTGGTGCGGCAGCTCAGGCGGAAGTTCGCAGGACGGTCTGCCAGATAGACCTCTTCAACGTCGCTGCGGGGGGAAAGGTTGGCCTGCCCCTCAAGCACCTCCATCACACAGGTGCCGCACTGACCAACGCCACTGCAGTTGTTGAGGTTGTTGAGACTCCTGTAGGGATTGACACCTGCATCAAGTGCAGCCTTACGCAGATTTGCGCCCTCGATGCAGCCAACCTGCTGGCCTTCCTGCTCGAATCGGATGGTGGGCACGGGTTCCGCAAATCTCAGTCTGCACTAACTTACAAGCATCCGGCCTAATCAAGGGGCTCTTCCCTGAGATCAATGGGCTGCATTGATGCAGGAATCAAGCAACGGCTGAACCGCATTGAGGTCGCGCCATCCATCAATCGATACGACGCTGCCCTGCAACGTGCGGTAGGTCCTGAAGAATTCCGCAACATCCTTAAGCTGGGATGCAGCGATCTGACGAATGCTTCGGATCTCGTCCTGACGGGGGTCTGCGTCTGGGACACAGAGAATCTTCCCGTCGTAAACGTCCCGATCATGGAGGTCCACACGCCGATGGGGCGAGTCTTGATCAGGCAACCAGCGAAAGTGGGTTCGGCCATGATCACCATGGCGTCGAGGGGAGAGCCATCCTCCGCCAACGTGTTGGGGATCAAGCCGTAATCGAAGGGGTAACGCACTGAGGAGTGCATCACCCGGTCGAGGACCATCACGCCAGCTTCGGCGGAGTACTCATATTTATTTCTGCTTCCTGCCGGAATCTCAACGATGAGATTCACTAAGCCTGGCAAAGGTGACGGGGGGAGCTGATGGAGATCCATGCCGATCCGAGGCGGTGGGGATCAGTTGCGGAGAAGGAAAGGTTCGATCCGTGATCACAGCCACAAGGGGAGCACTGAAACTGACAACAGCTATCAGCAGTCCTTTGATGGCCGTCAACGAAGCGCGACGACTGAACGGCTCATCCGCCTCCGAAGACTCGATGGCGTCATCGTGAGACGGGTGGGGAATATCTGAGGCCATAAAACGGGGAACTGTCAAAGCTCCCTCTTTCGATAACAACGTTGATCAACCCATTCTGTCACTGCAAAAAGCAGGACGCACCGATCATTAAGCGGCGGGCCGATCTTGCTGGTCGAGATGTACGCTCAGATTGGAGGGTGATGTCCCACTCGCCTCGAGATGGGTTCGGATTAGTCGAAGCTCCTCAAGGATCGATCCCAGGATTTGCTGCGTCGCCGTTGAAGGAGAGTTCAGCACCTCCACGGTGACTTCTTTGATGCGTAAGACATCTTTGGCGAAGCGCGCCACCTCGTTGGGGTGGAACATCAGCGGATCTTTCTGATCGCTGCGGTACTCCGGATTCAGCTTGCGGGGGTTGAACGGAGGGTTGAGGTTGCGAGTGTCTGTGTTGGTGTACCGATAAACCGAGGCACGGGAGCGGTTCAGGGATTTCTGAACGTCGTCGATTCCCACTAAGGCCTCAGCTTGAGCGGATGCATGGCCCGAATCCATGGAAAGTTCGGTCGCTTGTTGAACGCTTGTCGCCACAGATTCAACAGACCGAGGAAGCATGAGACGGGCCTAGGACAGTCTGGATTGAGCTGGACGGTAGCAGCCGAGACTCAGGGCTCACAGAGGAATTCCAGCAAAACAGACACTTCCGCAATCGGCATGCCTCGGAAGCGATGATAGCTTCTAAAGTTCATTTTGTTGCGATTGATGCGCGTCTCCCGCCTGCTGCTGGTGACGCTTCGGGATGTTCCCGCCGAAGCGGAAATAACCTCGCATCAGTTGCTTCTCAGGGCTGGGTATATTCGTCGCGTTGGATCAGGGATTTACGCCTACCTCCCCTTGATGTGGCGGGTACTGCAAAAGATCACCGCTGTGGTGCGTGAGGAGATGAACCGCGCCGGCGCCCAGGAAACCCTGCTGCCGCAGCTGCATCCTGCTGAGCTCTGGCAAAAAAGCGGGCGCTGGCAGGGCTACACCGCTGGTGAGGGGATCATGTTCCACCTCGAAGACCGCCAGAGCAGAGAGCTGGGGCTTGGACCAACCCATGAAGAAGTGATCACCAGCCTGGCGGACGAGCTGCTGAGGTCATACCGGCAGCTCCCGGTGAACCTGTATCAGATCCAGACCAAATTTCGCGACGAGATCCGTCCCCGCTTTGGCCTGATGCGAAGCCGCGAATTCATCATGAAGGATGCGTACTCCTTCCATGCCAGCGAAGCGGATCTTCGCGAGACCTACGGCGCTATGGATCAGGCCTACCGCCTCATCTTTGAACGTTGTGGCCTGGATGCCGTCCCTGTCGATGCAGATAGCGGAGCGATCGGCGGCGCCGCCTCCCAGGAGTTCATGGTGACGGCGGATGCCGGGGAAGACCTGATCCTGATCAGCGATGACAGCCAATACGCCGCCAACCAAGAAAAGGCTGTTTCGATCCCATCCGCCGCATCTCCTCTCCCCGATGGCCCGGAGGAATCGATTCCAACTCCTGGTTTGGGCAGCATCGAGAGCCTCTGCGACGCCAAAGGCTGGGATCCGAGCCAAGTGGTGAAGGTGCTGCTGTTCGTGGCGACCCTGGACGATGAAACTCTCCAACCGCTGCTGGTGAGCCTCCGTGGTGACCAGGAGCTCAACCCCACCAAGGTCGTGAACGCCGTCAGCCAAACCCTCAACAAGGGTGTTCTCGATTGCCGCCCGATCACACCAGACGACAACAACCGTCAGCAGATAGACCCGATCCCCTTTGGATCGATCGGGCCCGACCTCTCCGATGACGTCCTGCAGGGAGCCAAGACCTGGGAGCCAACATTCCTGCGTCTGGCGGATGAAACCGCCAGCGAACTCGGCAGCTTCGTCTGTGGTGCCAACAAGCCCGATCTGCACCGTTTCAACACCAGCTGGAACGCCATCGGGCAGAAGCCGACCAGCCTGGATCTTCGTAATGCACGGGCAGGGGACGTCTGCCAACACAACCCGAAATCACGACTGACGGAAAAAAGAGGCATCGAAGTCGGCCACATTTTTCAGTTGGGCCGGAAATATTCCGAGGCCATGGAGAGCCGTTTCACCAACGAGAACGGCAAGACCGAACCGTTCTGGATGGGTTGCTACGGAATCGGCGTTTCCAGGCTGGCGCAGGCTGCCGTCGAACAGCACCACGACGACAGCGGCATCTGCTGGCCGACCGCCATCGCCCCTTTTGAAGCTATCGTGGTTGTTGCCAACATCCAGGACGACACCCAGGCCCCGCTAGGGGAAGCGCTCTATGCGGAGCTTCAGGCTGCTGGAGTCGATGTTCTCCTCGACGACCGCAAAGAACGCGCCGGCGTCAAGTTCAAAGACGCGGATCTGATCGGCATCCCTTGGCGGATCGTGGTGGGACGCGACGCCAGCGAGGGCATCGTTGAACTGGTGTGCCGCAGCAGCAGCGAGGTGCAAAAGCTTCCCCACGCTGAGGCTGTGACCTGCCTGATCAAGGCACTCCACCCCTAGAGTTAAACGACACAGAAGGGTTTCATGCTCTCCGCACTGACACGCCTGCTTCGCCCCCTCAGCCGGGCTGCCATAGCCCTTGGCCTCGGGTTATGCCTCCTCCTGACGGCCTGCAGTGGGGACGCTGAAGCTCGTCTGAGCGGCAACTACGTGGAAGACACCGTGGCGGTCTCCCGCACTCTGCTGACGGTGATCGACCTGCCTCAGGACGATCCCACCCACGCCGAAGCTGAAGCCGAAGCGCGGGCCCTGATCAACGATTACATGTCCCGTTATCGGCCCCAGCCCCGTGTGAACGGACTCAGCTCCTTCACCACAATGCAGACCGCTCTGAATTCTCTGGCTGGTCATTACGCCTCCTATGCCAATCGCCCCCTGCCGGAAGCGCTGCATGATCGCATCGCCAAGGAACTCAACAAGGCTGAGAAATCAGTAGTCCGGGGCAGCTGAGCCCCCAAGACAATCTCAGTTTTGACGAGGCCACCCGAGATCTGAGATACTCGCGGATTGTGCAGATCTGCGGCTTCGGGCCGCCGTGTTCTTGGCCAACGTTGTCGTCATCGGAGCGCAGTGGGGTGACGAGGGAAAAGGAAAGATCACCGATCTCCTGAGCCGCTCCGCCGATGTGGTGGTTCGCTATCAGGGTGGTGTAAACGCAGGCCACACGATTGTTGTTGACGATCGTGTGCTCAAGCTGCACCTGATTCCCTCTGGAATCCTCTATCCCGACACGATCTGCCTGATCGGATCCGGCACGGTGGTGGATCCCAAGGTGATGCTCGGTGAGCTGGACATGCTCATCGCCAATGACATTGATATTTCAGGACTTCGCTTGGCATCCACGGCCCACGTGACCATGCCCTACCACCGCCTGCTCGACCAGGCCATGGAGAAGCAGCGGGGAGCACGACGGATCGGAACCACAGGCCGCGGAATCGGCCCCACCTACGCCGACAAGTCGCAGCGCAGTGGTATCCGTGTCATCGACCTGCTGGACGAACAGCGGCTGAGGGATCGCCTTGAGGGTCCACTTCAGGAGAAGAACGAACTTCTTCACACCATTTATAGCGTTGCTCCCCTGAACGCCGAAGACGTCATACAGGAATATCTGGGATACGGCAAGCGCCTCGCACCCCACGTGGTGGAGTGCACCCAGACGATTCATCAGGCAGCCCGAGATCGCAAGAACATCCTATTCGAAGGTGCCCAGGGCACGCTGTTGGACCTGGACCACGGCACCTACCCGTACGTCACGTCCTCCAATCCCGTTTCCGGCGGTGCCTGCATCGGTGCAGGCGTCGGCCCAACCCTGATTGACCGCGTCATCGGCGTCGCCAAGGCCTACACCACCCGCGTGGGTGAAGGCCCCTTCCCCACCGAGCTGAGCGGAAGCCTGAATGACCAGCTTAC
>NZ_JBGKDP010000004.1:0-4011 GCF_042954245.1 Parasynechococcus sp. | reverse complement strand
CCTCACCACCGATAGCCTCCTGGAGGATATCGAGGCCGAGACGGTTGATTTCGCCGACAACTTCGATGGCTCCCAGCAGGAGCCCACGGTGCTGCCGGCCCGGATCCCGCAGCTGCTGCTGAATGGTTCGGCGGGCATCGCCGTGGGGATGGCGACGAACATCCCGCCCCACAACCTCAATGAACTGATTGATGGCTTACTCGCGTTGATCGCGAACCCGGAGATCACTGATCAGGAGTTGATCCAGCTGATCCCTGGCCCGGATTTCCCTACCGGTGGTCAGATCCTGGGGCGTGAGGGCATCCGCGAGACCTACCTGGGCGGCCGCGGCTCCGTGACGATGCGCGGGGTGGCCAACATCGAAACTATCGAGGCTCCCGGGCGCCCTGATCGCGATGCGGTGATCATCACCGAGTTGCCGTATCAGACCAACAAAGCGGCTCTGATTGAGCGAATCGCTGAGCTTGTCAACGACAAGAAGCTCGAGGGCATCTCCGACATCCGCGACGAGAGCGACCGCGATGGCATGCGGATCGTGGTGGAGCTGCGCCGCGACGCCTACCCGCAGGTGGTGCTGAACAACCTGTTCAAGCTCACCCCGCTGCAGAGCAACTTCAGTGCATACATGTTGGCGCTGGTGAACGGTGAGCCGATCCTGCTCACCCTGCGCAAGATGCTCGAAGTGTTCCTCGACTTCCGGGTCGAGACGATTGAGCGCCGCACCCGCTACCTGCTGCGCAAGGCCGAGGAGCGTGACCACATCCTCCTGGGCCTGCTGCTGGCCCTCGATCAGCTCGATCCGATCATTGCCTTGATCCGGGCTGCACCCGATACGGCCACGGCACGGCAACATCTGCAGGATCGCCATGGCCTTTCAAACATCCAGGCCGACGCCATCCTGCAGATGCAGCTGCGTCGTCTCACGGCTCTTGAAGCCGACAAGATTCGGCTCGAGCATGAGGATCTGGTCACCAAGATCGCCGACTACAAAGACATCCTTGGCCGGCGTGAGCGGGTGTTCGGGATCATCCAGGATGAGCTCGGTCAGCTGCGGGAGCGCTACCCGAGGCCGCGTCGTACCGAAATCCTCGACCTTGGCGGTGGCCTCTCCGACATCGACCTGATCGCCAATGAGCGTTCGGTGGTGCTGCTCACCGAGACCGGCTATCTCAAGCGGATGCCGGTGAGTGAATTTGAAGCCACCAGCCGCGGCACCCGCGGTAAGGCCGGCACCCGCAGCCAGGGTGAAGATGCGGTGAAGTTGTTCATCAGCTGCAACGACCACGACACCTTGGTGCTATTCAGCGACCGTGGTGTGTCGTACGCCCTGCCCGCCTACCGCGTGCCCCAGTGCAGCCGTGCGGCCAAGGGAACGCCGGTTGTGCAGCTGCTGCCGATTCCCCGGGAGGAGGCGATCACCTCATTGATTCCGGTGTCGGAGTTCAGCGACGACACCGATCTGCTGATGCTCACCAGCGGTGGCTTCATCAAGCGCACCCGCCTCTCGGCCTTCAGCAACATCCGCTCCAATGGCCTGATCGCCATCAACCTGGAAGAGGGCGATGCCCTCACCTGGGTGCGCCTGGCGGTGCCCGGCGACAGTGTCTTGATCGGCTCCAAAGCCGGGATGACCATTCACTTCCGCCTCAGTGATGAGGAGTTGCGGCCCCTGGGGCGTCCGGCCCGCGGCGTGCGTTCGATGAACCTGCGCGATGGCGATGCCCTGGTGAGTATGGATGTGCTGCCGGTGGAACTCGCCGATCAGGTGGCCGCCAGTGCCGAGGATGAAGAGGATGCCGTCAGTGAGGGTCCTTGGGTTCTCGTGGCTTCGGCTTCGGGTCTGGGCAAACGGGTGCCGGTGACCCAATTCCGCTTACAGAAGCGGGCCGGTATGGGCCTGCGGGCAATGAAGTTCCGCACCGACGCCGATGAGCTGGTGGGGCTGAGTGTGCTCGGTGCCGGTGAGGAACTGCTGCTGGTGAGCGAGAAGGGGGTGATCGTGCGCACTAGCGCCGATGCCATTCCCCAGCAGTCCCGCGCTGCCACGGGGGTGCGTCTGCAGAAGCTCGACAAGGGCGACCGGCTGCTGAAGGTGGTATTGGTGCCGCCGGAAGCGGAGGACGAATCCGCTGACGACGACACGTCGAACGACAGCGAATCGAGTGACACCGAAACGGCCGCGCAGGACAGCTGACCTTGGTTGAGCCGGTGAATGTGATAGTGCTGGGGGGCGCTCCTGCTGCCCTCTGCATCGCCTCGGAACTGAACCAACAGGGCGTGGCAGTTGTAGGCATTGCCCCCGATCCAGTCGACAACCCATGGCCGAATACCTACGGCATCTGGGCCGATGAACTCAAAGCGGTGGGACTTGAGCAGCTGCTGGAGCACCGCTGGAGTGACACCGTCAGTTACTTCGGCGAAGGCGGATCAACGGCTCAGGATCAGAGCCATTCCCACGGGATTGACTACGGCCTGTTCGATCGGTCTGCTCTGCAGCGCTACTGGCTGGATCGGGCTGATGGTGTGGTTTGGCATCAAGACACCGTTGAGCGGCTGGAAGTGAATTGTGCAATCACCAGCGTGTGCTGTGCATCGGGAACGACATTGCAGGCACGCCTGGTGATCGATGCCTCCGGTTCGCGCACGCCCCACATCCGCCGCCCGGATCAGGGGCCGGTGGCGGGCCAGGCGGCCTACGGCGTGGTGGGGCGTTTCTCCAAACCGCCAATCGAACCGGACCGGTTTGTATTGATGGACTACCGCCGCGATCATCTCAGTGAGGAGCAGCAACAGGAACCTCCAACGTTCCTGTACGCGATGGATCTGGGCGATGGGGTGTTCTTCGTGGAAGAAACCTCACTTGCTTTGGCACCGGGTGTTCCCTACGACATTCTCAAGCAACGGCTCCAGCAGCGCTTGGATCTGCGCGGCGTGGAAATCACTGAGGTGATCCATGAGGAGTTCTGCCTTTTCCCGATGAACCTGCCATTGCCGGATCGCAACCAACCGGTGTTGGCTTTCGGTGGTGCGGGGAGCATGGTGCATCCGGCCTCGGGCTACATGGTGGGATCGCTGCTGCGGCGGGGGCCTGATCTGGCCCAAGCCCTCGCCGATGCCCTCGCCAATCAAAGCCTTGGCTCAGCAGCCTTGGCGCAACGGGGTTGGCAGGCGCTCTGGCCCATCGAATTGGTGCTGCGCCATCAGCTTTATCAATTCGGCCTGGGGCGGCTGATGGGCTTCAACGAAGCGTTGTTGCGCACCCACTTCGCCACCTTCTTCTCATTGCCGAGGGAGGAGTGGTTTGGCTTCCTCACCAACACCCTGCCGCTGCCGCGCTTGATGGGGGTGATGCTGCGCTTGTTTGCTTTATCGCCCTGGGAGTTGCGGCGAGGTCTGGTGCTAGGGGCGGTTCAGGGCCAAACACCGCGGTTTTGAGATCTCTTCAAACTGCGTGTCGATCCCTCAGATGAGGGAGTGCTGAGCACCGATTGATCCCCCGTTTGCGGGAGGCATTTCTTTATGCGCTAAGTACTGAAGGCTGTACCGGGGCCCAGTCCAACGGCTGAATCAGCGGGAACAGGCGGTCATCCAGCTGCACCTCCTCGAGCCAGCCCTCCGGCAGCTCGGTGGTGCCGTCGATGGCCTGCATCAGCTGCCAGAAGCGACCCAGGTGGCGTTGCACCCGTTCGCGGGCCAGTTCGGTGGTGGTGCCTGCTCGGAGGATGAAGCTCCAATCCGACGACTGCGCCAGCAACAGTTCCCGCGCCGCCTGCTGCAGCCACTGCATCGCCTGCTCGCTGCCCACCCCGCGGCTGCAGCGCTGCACCATCGCTGCACTGGCCTTTTCCCATTCCGGGATGATCCACGCGTTGCTGTCGTTCAGCCAGTAGTCGTGATAGCCCCCTTTCCCCCAGCTGGAGGGGCAGGGATCACAGAGCTGGAGGTGGCCAACGCTGTTCAACACATCCCGAAGCCGGGTGAAGCTCACCCCCTCCTGCGGTGCCTGTTGGA
>NZ_JBGKDP010000003.1:0-8968 GCF_042954245.1 Parasynechococcus sp. | reverse complement strand
ATGTGCGGCAACGGCATTCGCTGCCTGGCCCGCTATCTGGCTGACACCGACGGTGATGCCCCCGGCCGCCGCTGGGACATCGAAACCCTGGCGGGAATGATCCGCCCCGAACTGATGGCCGATAGCCAGTTGCGGGTGGATATGGGCCCGCCCTTTCTCACTTCCGAAGGCATCCCCACAACCTTGATGTCCGAAGATGGACTGTCGCAGGGGGTGTTGCTGCTGGAGGGAGAGCAACTGAAGGTGGCCGCCGTTGGCATGGGCAATCCCCATGTGGTGGTGCCTGTCGACGACCTTGCCAGCATTCCCTTTGATGCCTGGGGTGCTGCCCTGGAGGTGCATCCGGCCTTCCCGGCCAAGACCAATGTTCATTTCCTCCAGGTGCACAGCCGTGAGCGGCTGGAGATCCGGGTCTGGGAACGGGGTGCGGGCCCGACTCTGGCCTGCGGCACCGGTGCCTGCGCCACCCTGGTGGCGGCGGTATTGTTGGGCCTCGCCGATGACTGCGCCGAGGTGGTTCTGCCCGGTGGTCCGTTGATGATTGAGTGGCGCGATCGCACCGGGCCCGTGCTGATGACGGGACCCGCCGAAGCCGTGTTTGACGGGGTGCTGACGCCCGATCTGGTGCCAGCAGGTTCGGCGATGGCGTCGATCAGCGAAGCCCCTGCCGCTCCATCTGCGCAGATGGCCGCAGCCGACTTTGATTGCTCCAAGGATTGCTCTGACGAGTGTCAGCGCCCTGACCGCTGCCTCCGCGATGAGGTGCAGCAGAAGGTGCAGGCCTTCCTCAGCAGCACGTCCCTCGACTCGATGCTCAATCTCGCCAGTGAGTCCCTGGAGCAGCGCACCAAGGTGCGGTTCGAGCGTGGAACGCCCTGAGCTCTATTTGGATGCTGCTGCCACGACACCGCCCCTGCCGGCGGTGATCGCGGTGATGCAGCAGTTGCAGCAGACGGCCTGGGCGAACCCCAGCAGCCTCCATGGGGCCGGGTTGGCAGCAGCGGAAGCCCTGGAGCGGGCCCGCTGGCGCATCGCCGAGCGCTTTGCTGTCAGTCCTGACCAGTTGATCGTCACCTCAGGGGCGACGGAATCCGTTCACCTCGCTTTGCTCGGCAGTGCCGCCGGTCTTGTCCCGGGCCGGTTGGTGATCTCTGCGGTAGAGCATCTAGCGGTGGTCGCTGCGGCCCACCAACTCGAAGCCTTGGGCTGGAGCATTGCTCAATGGCCTGTTGATGGCCAGGGCGTTGTGCGGCTCGACCAGCTCGATCGGCTGTTGTCTGCTCCAACCCGGCTGGTCTCCCTGATCGCAGCCCAGGGCGAGGTCGGTGCGCTGCAACCTGTGAGCAAGATCGCGAAGGCCTGCCGCGAGCGCGGCATCGTGATCCACAGCGATGCCACCCAACTGGTGCCACAGGGTTGCTTCTCTTTCGAGCGGCTCGGGGTTGATTTGCTGACCCTCTCGGCCCACAAGTTCCGTGGCCCCCGGGGAGTGGGTCTGCTGATTCGGGCCCCAGGTGTGGCACTTTCACCCCTCCAGGGCGGTGGCGGCCAGGAACACGGCCTGCGCTCCGGCACCGAACCTGTTGAGTTGGTCAGCGGCATGGCCGAAGCCCTGATGGCACTCCCCAGCTTTGACCCCGTCAGCCAGCCCGTCCCCTCGGGCTGTTCAACCCAGATCCGTCGTCAACGGGATCAATTGCTCGAACGCCTGCTGGTGCTTCCCCAGTTTCAGCTCTGCGGCCCTCCACCCGATCACCGTCTGCCCCATCACATCGCGCTGCTGGCAACCACCGCCGATGGCCAACCCCTGCCGGGACGCGATCTGGTGCGACGGCTGGCGGTGGCGGGGCTGGCCTGCAGCAGTGGCAGTGCCTGCAGCAGTGGCAGCAGTGCTGACAGTGCTGTGCTCACGGCCATGGGCGTTCCCGGGCCTGAACGTCAGTCGGGCCTGCGGCTGACCCTTGGCCCCTGGCTGTCAGATCAGGATCTCGACGCCGTTCCCAGCCGTTTTGCATCCGTTCTGGAGACATTTTCCTGACATGCTTTGGCGATGACTCAACCCGACGCTTCCTGTCTCTCCCTTCCCGCGGATCTGCTCGCGGCCGAGGAGGCTATGTTCCAAGCCGCCCTGGCGGCCGTTGGATCCGGCGACGGTCAACGCTGGGCCGCAAGCCTCCGCTTTGAGGGCCTTCGCCTGCTCCCGGTGGCGGTGCGTCTGGCCCGTGCACTGATCGCTGCCGATCAGCAGCTGTTGATGGTTTGGCCCGATGCCGGTGCTGCCGCCCTGGCCCGTCGCGATGCGGAGGACCTCAAGGATGTGATCCTCGATTTCAATCAGCTCAAACGTGCGGAGAGCAATGCCCCCGACACACGCCTACTGCTTGCGGTGAACCCCTCCCCTGCTGATTACGAGGAGTTCCAGGCGTTATGTGAAAACCACGCTGGAGTGGTCTTGATGCTGAACGGGCGTCTCGAAGATGCCTCCGTGGGCATCGGCAGCGTGGCCCGGGAGCGCCGTAAGGGTTTCGTGGCCAGCTGGCAGCAGGCCTATTGGCTTCAGCCCCTGGAGGGAGGAGCACTGATGCGCTGCTTCCCCGATGACTGGCGTCTCTATCGCCAGAATCCCGATGGTTACCGGCAGCTGGAGGTGCTTCCCGAACGTCCGGATCCCGACACCACAGCAGCGCTTCTGGCCGGTGAAGATCCCGACAGCATCAAGCAACAGCTTTCCGGTGTCGACCGCTTCCTTGATGGGCTGCGCAATTGAGCCGCCCCTGGCTTGATTCAGGCTCAGACTCTCTTTAATGTTCGAGCCCAGGCTCCCTTTCGATGGTGCTCAACAGGCTTCGATCCCTTTCACCCATCGATGCGGTGGCCGGAGTCGTTGCTCTGGCAGCTCTGGCCGGAGTGATCTGGTCCCCCAAGCTCTCCAATGCGGTCGCCAAGGCCATGGGTGCCGTGAAGCCTGTGCAGGTCAGCGTTGATGTGCATCACCTCTACAGCGCTGATCCCGAGCAGCTGCTGAATTCAGCCCGGGAGGAAGCGGCGCTTAACATCGTGATCCGTAATCAACCGGCCGGTCGGGTGATCCTGGTGTCGGTGGATGACCTCACCAATCCCCTGACGGCAGTGCAGCCCGATGGTTCGGTGGTGATTGCGGATGCCCCCGGCACAGCTCTGCCCCGGCATGCCCGTTTTGTGATGGAGGCTCAGGCCGAGATCAAACCCTCCGGCGTTGTGATCGGTGGCACCAAGCTCAAGGTGGGGGTGCCCCTTGAGCTGGAAGGACGCCTCTACCGCCTGAACGGTGTTGTGAGCGGAGTGATGCCTCTGTGATTCGCTCTGCCCTGGTCACCCTGCTGGTGCTGGTGCCCCGGTTGCCCCTCATGGCAGCGCCTCCACTGTTGGCACCGCCCCCGGTGGTTCAACATCAGGGCCAGGCCATGCTCAGCGGCGGTGCGCTTTGCCCGGCTCTACAGACGGCCTTGGCATCAGCGGTAGGCACGGAAGAGCGGCTGTGGAGCGTCAGCGTTCTCGATCAACGGGGTCAGCTGCTGGCTGATCTGAACGGAGGGATCCCCCGGATCCCTGCATCGAATCAGAAACTAGTCAGCACGGCCTTTGCCCTCGATCGTCTCGGCCCCGACTTCCGTCTGAAGACGCAGCTGTTGCGTCACCCCGATGGATCGCTGGAGATCGTGGGGGAAGGCGATCCCGACCTCAGCATTGCCGAGATCCAGAAGTTCGCCATGGTGGCTCTCGGTCAGGGCGGCTCCCGCAGCATCACTAGCCTCGCCGTAGCGCCTGTTCAGCTGATGGTGCGGGAGGAACCGCGTCAGCGCTGGTGGCCCGCTGATTGGGATCCTGCGGATCGCTCCTACGCCTACGGCGCACCGATCACCCGCCTCGCCCTCACCAGCAATGCTCTGCACATGGCGGTGATGGATCCAGCGGCACGGCTGCAGCGGATCCTCCACTCCACCGTGCGTCAGCAGGGGGGGCAGATCCGCCTGCAGATGGTTGATCAGCGGACCCGGGAAGCGGCCCTCGCGCGGAACAGGGGGGCGAGTGTGGTGCTGCACAGCGAGGATTCCGCGCCGATGCACGCCCTGCTCAGCCTGGCCAACACAGAGAGCCATAACTTCACCGCTGAGGTGCTGATGCGGGAGGCGGCGGACGTCTGGGATGTGAATCGTGCGTCCATCGCCACCACCCGCTGGTTGCAAACCCAGGGGGTCCCGATGACGGGACTTCGGCTGCGGGATGGCAGCGGACTCTCACGGGGCAACCGTCTCACCAGTCGTTCCTTGTCCGTGTTGCTGTGGCGCATGGCGCAACACCCCCTGGCGGCTTACTACCAGGCATCGATGGCGATTGCTGGCCAGAGGGGAACGCTGCGCAACTATTTCCGCGGCAGCTCACTTCAGGGGCGCTTCTGGGGCAAAACCGGCACCCTCAGCGGTGTTCGCTCCATCTCCGGCATTCTTGAAACTGCCGATGGACCGCGTTACGTGAGCATGATTGCCAACGGGTCCTACGCACCCAATTCCGTGATGGGCCAGATCCTGCTGGCCAGCCAGCGGATCAGCCGTTGCCCCGCATGGACCGCAGCCGGGACGCTGCCCGGTGGGTCCGACTGAACGGCACGGTTTTGGTGTCGTCAGTGGCGTTGGCGGCAGGGGCCGCTGAGCGGATCGTCTGAATCTTGGACAGCTCCTGGCGGCCGGCCATCACCACCTGGGCCATTTCCTTGAGGCGTACCTCCAGCTCACCCAGCGTCTGTTCGGCGTAACGGTTGGCGCCGTCCTGAACGCCGGCGGCCTCCTGGCGGCTGCGTTGGATCAGCGCCTCACACTGCTGTTGGGTCTGCTGGCGGAACTGCAGCGCATCGTTGTGAATCCGCTCGGCCTTGTCCCGTCCTTCCTTCTGCAGACGCATGGCTTCACGGCGAATCGTCTCCAGATCCTGCAGCGCCTGCTGGCGGCTGGAGTCATGTTGCTCAGCGTGTTGACGCTTCAGCTCAATCGCCTCCTGATCCAGTTGTTGGCGACGCTCCAGGCCTTCCTGCTCCAACTGGGCCAGCTTGCTTTGCATCTCCTGTTCCAACTTCGCCCCCTGCTCCCGTGTTTTTTGGAGCAGCTGCTCACACTGCTGACGGGCCTGCTCACGCATCTCATTCACTTGCCGTTCCGCTTCCTGACGGATGGCGGCGTTGTTCACCAGCTGTTCGCGCTGACGCTGGGCCTGCTCAACGATTTCTTCAGCGTTCTTGCGAGCGGTGTTGATGAACTCGTCCCGGCGATCCAGCAATTTGACGGCCCGCTCTACCTCCTTCGGCAATTCATCGCGGACGGCATCCAGCAGCTCAACGGCATCGGTTTCGTTGACCAGACGTCCGCCGGTGAAGGGCAGCCGACTACCCTCCAGCACAACCTCCTCCAACTGATCGAGTTGATCGAGAACGGAGAACCGGACGTCGTTCATCTCAGCTGGCGGGGAAAGCCGAATTAAAGAGCCTGTTGAGGTCCTTCGCCACCTCTGGCGGGACCATGTGGTCGGTCGATCCGCCGAAGCGGGCCACTTCCTTCACCACAGAGCTGCTGAGAAAGCTGTGGCGTGCCGTGGTGGCCATGAACACCGTCTCCAGATCGTCCGCCAATGAGCGGTTCGTGTGGGCGATCTGCAATTCGTATTCGAAGTCACTCATCGCTCGCAGGCCCCTCAGGATCAGGTCGGCGCGATGGGTGACGGCACAGTTCACCGTGAGGCCATCGAAACTGATCACCTCAACGCCGGAGAGATGGCGTGTCGCCGTGCGGATCTGTTCGATCCGTTCCTCGACGCTGAAAGCGGGCCGTTTGCTCGGATTGCTGAGCACAGCAACGACCACCTCACCAAACAGGCTGACCGCCCGCTCGATCAGGTCCATATGACCATTGGTCAGAGGGTCGAAACTGCCGGGGTAGAGCGCCCGCATCGGGAATCAGCGATGGGCGGATCTTATGCAGCGGATCGCTGTTTAGATTTCAGCTACTGCATTCGTGCCATGAGCCTCGACGCCGACGCCAAGAAGGTCCTGCTTCGCAAGATTCCCCACGGACTCTTTATCTGCGGCGTGCGCAACGGCGATGAGGTCAACGGTTTCACCGCCAGCTGGGTGACCCAAGGATCGTTCGAACCGCCGTTGGTGGTGATGGGCGTACGGGCTGACAGCAGCAGTCATGCCATCATCGAGGCCACCGGCAAGTTCTCTCTCAACGTGCTGCGGTCCGATCAGAAGGATCTGGCGGCCGTGTTTTTCAAGCCCCAGAAGGCGCTCGGTGGTCGCTTTGAAGCGGCACCCTTCGAGGAAGGCGAACTTGGTCTTCCCCTGCTCACCGACGCCGTCGGAGGTGTGGAGTGCGAGCTCGTGGGTTCGATCAAGCATGGTGATCACACCGTTTTTGTGGGTGAAGTGAAAACGGCGCGTCTGATCGCCGATGGCGAGGCCCTCAACCTGGCCAGCACCGGCTGGAATTACGGCGGCTGAGCTGACCTGGTGGATGCCGCCTCCGGTGCACCGCTGCTGACGCAGCCTGAGCGTCTCGAACGTCGCCTGAAGGAGATCCCCGCTGAGCCGGGTTGCTATCTCATGCGGGACGACGACGACCGGATCCTCTACGTCGGCAAGTCGAAGGCGTTGCGCAGCCGCGTGCGCAGCTATTTCCGCAGCCGCCACGATCTGTCGCCACGGATCCGGCTGATGACGCGCCAGGTCTATGAGATCGAGTTCATCGTCACCGACAGTGAGGCGGAAGCCCTCGTTCTCGAGTCGAACCTGATCAAGAACCACCAGCCGCACTTCAACGTGTTGCTGAAGGACGACAAGAAATATCCCTACCTCTGCATCACCTGGAGTGAGGCCTACCCACGGATTTTCATCACCCGTCGCCGCCGCTTCCGTAATCCCCTGGATCGCTTTTACGGGCCCTATGTCGATGTCGGGCTACTGCGCCGCACCCTGTTCTTGGTGAAGCGGGTGTTCCCGCTGCGGCAACGGCCCCGTCCGATGTACCCCGACCGCACGTGCCTCAACTACAGCATTGGGCGCTGTCCGGGGGTCTGCCAGGAAAAAATCAGTTCGCAGGACTATCACCGCACCCTGCGCAAGGTGGCGATGGTCTTTCAGGGCCGCAGCGATGAACTGCAGCAGCTGCTTCAGGAGCAGATGGAGCGGTACGCCGAGCGGATGGACTACGAGTCGGCGGCCCGGGTCCGCGATCAACTTCAGGGGCTGGATCAGCTCACCGCCGACCAGAAGATGAGCTTGCCGGATTCCTCCGTGAGTCGGGATGTGCTAGCCCTTGCCTTTGATGAACGGTTGGCGGCCGTGCAGCTGTTTCAGATGCGCGCCGGGAAGTTGGTGGGACGTCTCGGCTACACCGCCGACGCCTCAGGTCTGGAACCCGGCCTGATCCTGCAACGGGTGATTGAAGAGCACTACAGCCAGGTGGATTCCGTTGAGGTGCCCCCCGAGCTGTTGGTGCAGCACGCTCTGCCGCAGCAGAAACTGATGAAGGACTGGCTCTCGGAACAGCGTGAGCGTCGGGTGCAGATCCACTGCCCCCAGCGCCAGCAGAAAGCCGACCTGATCGAATTGGTGCAGCGCAATGCGGAGTTTGAGTTGCTCCGCGCCAAGCAAGGTCAGGAGAAGCAGTCGTTGGCCACGGAGGATCTGGCGCAACTGCTGGAGTTGCCGACCCCGCCGCGGCGGATCGAGGGGTACGACATCAGTCACATCCAGGGCAGCGATGCCGTGGCCTCCCAGGTGGTGTTCATCGACGGACTGCCCGCCAAGCAGCACTACCGCAAGTACAAGATCCGCAGCAGCAGCATCCGCGCTGGCCACAGCGACGACTTTATGGCGATGGCAGAGATCATGCGCCGTCGTTTTCGGCGCTGGGCCCGGGCCAAGGCGGAAGGGGTGGATGTGGGTGCCCTGCGTCACAAGGGCGGCAGCGCTTTGCAGACCGACGGCCTCAACGACTGGCCCGATGTGGTGATGATTGATGGCGGTAAGGGCCAGCTCTCAGCCGTGATGGAGGCCCTACGGGAGCTGGACCTGCACGAGGACCTCAACGTCTGCTCCCTTGCCAAGCAGCGCGAAGAGGTGTTTCTTCCTGGCGAAAGCCAGCCGCTGGAGAGTGAACCGGATCAGCTCGGGGTTGTGCTCCTTCGCCGCCTGCGGGACGAAGCCCACCGTTTCGCCGTCAGCTTCCACCGCCAGCAGCGTGGTGAGCGGATGAAGCGTTCACGCCTGTCGGACATCCCCGGGGTTGGGCCCAAGCGGGTCAAGGATCTATTGGCTCACTTCCATTCGATTGATGCCATCCAGCTGGCATCGGCTGAGACCCTGTCCAAGGCCCCTGGTGTGGGCCCGGCGCTGGCCCGCGACATCCACGATTTCTTCCACCCTTCCGACGATGGCACCGACGCTGATGCCATGGCTGCTTTAGAAGAGCAGCCTCAGGAACTCTCCGCATGATTCGTCATCTCTGCATGGCTCTGGCAGGAGTGTTTCTTCTCGCCACTCCAGTCTGGGCGTCCCCCGGCCTGTGTACTGGGCCTGTGTGTGCCGATGGGATCACTCGCAGCGCCAAGAACCACTGGCAGTTGGTGCTGCGGCTCAACGATCAGCAAGGCCATCGCGAAAAAGTGGTAGTGAATTGCCGCGCCGGCCAGCTGAGCCCCATGGAAGGACCAGTGGATCGCGCCTATGCCACCGCCCTGGGTCGTCGTGCCTGCTGCCTTGCTGGGGAGGACAGCTGACGTTGGATCTCAGTCTCGTTTTTCCCCATCAGCTGTTTGAGCACCATCCCGCGCTTCATCCGGGACGGGCCGTGGCTCTGATTGAAGATCCGCTGCTGTTCGGTTCCGATCCCCGCTGGCCGATTCAGGTGCATCGGCAGCGCCTACTTCTGCATCGGGC
>NZ_JBGKDP010000002.1:0-30231 GCF_042954245.1 Parasynechococcus sp. | reverse complement strand
GTGGAAGCAGCCGTCGCATGGGGCGTGACAAGGCGCTGTTGCCGCATCCCTCCGGTGGTGTTTGGCTCACGGCCCTGGTCGACCAGCTGCTGTCCCTTGGCCATCCGGTGCAAGTGTTGAGTCGTCATCCCAAGCATGCAGAGCTGCTGGCCCACCGGCCGGGATGTTCCGTGGTGCTAGAGCCCCCTCCCTGGAATGGCCCCCTGCAGGCGCTGGCCAGGGTGTTGCCGTCTCGGCCTGGGGAGGCCTTGCTGGTGCTGCCGGTGGACATGCCCTGTCTGCGCACTGCCGTTGTCCAGCAGCTCATCGCAGCCTGGAAGCGTGCCCCGGAGCAGGCAGCGGTGGCCCATGACGGGCAGCGGCTGCAGCCGTTGCTGGCGGTGATCCCCTCCGGTTCACCCTTTCGCTCTTGCCTTGATCAGCAACTGCAATGCGGAGAGCTGCGCTGGATAGACTGGTTGACCCGTGTTCCCCATCAGACGGTGCGCTTGCCTGCAGAAGCGTTGCTGAATGCCAACTGCGCTGCAGATCTGGCAGCGTTGGAGGGATGAGCACTCCGCTGCCGCTCGTAGATCGCCTCAACCGACCCATCAGGGTGCTGCGGCTGTCGCTCACGGCCCAGTGCAATCTCGCTTGTCCGTACTGCTGTCCGGATGCGGAGGAGCCCCCTGGCCTGCTCACGCTGGAGCAGCAGATGCGTGTCATTCGTGTGGCTGCGCGCCTTGGGGTACAAACGCTGCGGCTTACCGGTGGAGAGCCGTTGTTGAGCCGGCGCTTGTTGCCTTTGCTGGAGGCGGTGGCGCAGGCCCGGCGGGATCGTTCGGATCCGATGGCTGGTCTTCATTCGGTGGCGCTCACCAGCAACGGGGTGCTGCTTTCGGAACCGATGGCGCGGGCGTTGCGTGCCGCAGGGCTGGATCGCATCACCATCAGCCTGGATGCAGCGGAAGGGGAGGCAGCAGCGCGCATGGCTGGCCTCCAGGGTGGCGCCGCCGCTGGAAACCGCCTGGTGCGCCAGGTTCAGGACGGCATCGCGGAGGCCTGTGCCGCTGGCTTTGATCCATCACGCGGTGAGCTCAAGCTCAATGCCGTGATCCAACGGGGGATCAATGATGATCAGCTGTTGCCTTTGGCCGGCTTGGCGCGGCGGCAGGGGATGGAGCTGCGTTTGATTGAGTACATGGATGTGGGCAACCGCAACCAGTGGACGCTGGACCAGGTGCTGCCGGCGGCGCAGATGGTGGAGCGCATTCATGCCCGTTGGCCCCTTGAGCCTCTGGGTCGCCCGAGGGGTGGAACGGCCCGGTGTTGGCGCTATGGCGATGGAGCTGGATCCATCGGTGTGATCGCCTCCATCAGTGAGCCGTTCTGCGGTGATTGCAACCGGTTGCGTGTCACCGCTGATGGACAGACGTTCACCTGCCTGTTCTCCGCTGATGGCATGGATCTCAAGCCTGCGCTCGCGTCGGATCTTCATCTTGAGCAGGCCATGCGCCAGCTCTGGCAGCGGCGTCAAGACCGCTACAGCGAGGAGCGTGATCCAGCCGCCGTTGCGTCTACCCATGCAGAAATGGCGTATCTGGGGGGCTGAACCGTCGTGATCGTCACCGTTTTTCCGTGATGCTCTCGGTAGAACAGGGCAGCTGAAGGATCCAAAAGGATCCATCGACATATTTGAACTACTGGCCTACGAGCGCTTCCGCGATACCTCGTCGGTTCGTTTTTTCGACGTCACCGTGGACACCTCCAATGCGCGAGACCTGGTGATTCACAGCGGCCCGGCCGTGTCGCCCCCCAACGATCCGGAGAGCGGAGCCTGGCAGTTCTATCTGCATCCCCATCAGGAAGACAATCTGCTGGCAGCCAGTGGCGGCAGAATCTTCTTCTTGGTGAACCTGGCTTGGGAACAGCCGTTCCACATTGTTCGGCTCGAGAGCGGTGGTGACGTCCTTCGCATCCCTCCTGGTACCTTCCACCGCTCGATCTCTGATCCCGATGGTTCCGTCGTTCTGAACCACACGGTTCGTAAGGAAGGCGCTTCCTTGGTGCGGGAATTCCGCGTCTACAACAACGCCGAGATTCCGGCCTTGATGCCAGCCACCCATAGCTCGGCGCCGAAGCCCCAGTTGCACAGGCTGGAACCTTTGCTTCAGGCGGCCAGCACCACATAGCGCTCGTTGACTTCCATCCCGGCACTGGGGTCAAAACCCCGTTAGCCCGCCCCGGGCAGGTAGACCTCCGCCCAGGCATGCAGGTCGTACTCCTTCGGGGGAGGTTGCTGCAGTTGATAGCCGCTCACGAATCGGGCGGGAAGACCCACCACGCGGCAGCAGGCCACCATCAGCATGACCAGATCACGGCAGGAGCCGATCCGCTCGCGCAGGGTTCGGCCCGCCGGCTAAGCTGACCTCACATGGCGTTGGGTGTATTTCACTCGCTCCTGAATTAGTTCAATCAGTTGCTTCAGAAAGGCCAGGGTCTGCTGGTTGCTGCCCATCAGGGCTTCCTGGGTGAGGTCGATGGCCGAGGGTTTGTGCTGGCCGTTGGGCAACCAGTTCTCAAGGGCCCCTGTAGATCACTGTTGAGCTGGCCCCGGGGGTAGAGAAGGGGTGGTTCCAGTCCGTTGAAGCAGCTTTCCAGTGGTGGTGCCGGTCGGGTTTCCACCAGGCTGCGGGCTTCAAAGACCAGTTCATTAGTGCTGCCAAGAAAGCGGAGCCGTTGGATTTTGTCACCGCTGGCGGTCACCAGTTCCCGACGTTGCTTGGGTTCAGGCAGCACGCTGAGCTGATGCTCCAGCAGGGTCTGGAATCCCTGCCCCCGAGGCCTCAGACACAGGCGGATGTTCCCCGAGGAAAACGGGGGCCTCATACCGATACGTCAGGCGGTGAACGATGAGAGCGCGCATGCGGGATCGGTGGGGTGGAACGGAGGTCGGCGCTGGTGAAGTAGCGGGTTTGGATCAGGCTGTGGAGTTGGTTCAGGTCCTGCTGAAGCTGGTCAATAGCTTCATGCAGACCGGCTTCGATCAGGTTGTCGATCCGCACATAGCTCCAGCGGGCCAGGAGCTGTCCGCGCAAACAGTCGCGGTCATCCGGCGTGTCATGGCTCGGGTGCTGCTGGATCTGTTGCAGGGTGTCGCTGATGCCCTGGAGGCAGTACCGCACCGACCGAAGAAAGATGGGGTCCAGCAGCAGGAAGCGCACCACCTGTTTGGGCGTGGCATCGGGATAGGCCGTATTGAAGCGATAGTGATCCCCTGTCACCTCTACCAACGGCAGCCATGGTTCGGCGCTGCCTGGAGGACAGTCCAGCGCCATCGCTTCACTGGGCGAGGCATCGCCATCACCGTGACCTTTCCGTTGCCGATAATTGCTTGGTGGACGAGGGCGTGCTGGCGGCGATGGGGAAGGCCTATCTCACCAGCGACCCCAGCTTGAAACTGGGCCACCGCCTGATGATTGCTCTGCAGGCCGGAGAAGCGGCTGGCGGTGATCACCGCTCCAACCTCTGCACCTTAGCGGCGGTGCAGGTGAGTGGCGAAGCGGCTTTCCCTCTGTTGGATCTGCGTGTTGATTTTCACGAGCGCGCGGTGGAGCAGTTGATGGAGGTGTATGAGCGCAGCCAGGCCCTTTGGGCCCAGGAGTGGAGGGATGAACTGTCGGAGTTGCCCATGCTCAACCGCTTGGTGGCTTGAGCATTCAACGTTGTTCATGCCATTAAAAAGGTCTTGCAACACAGCTGTGTGCAGGGCTTTTTTGAATTCAGGGGGGTTCAGCTAGGGACGGATGCTTCCCACTCCACGGTCAAACCAGCTTCACGTGCATCACTTACCAAATCGTCTATGCAATCCATGCCAAAGGCGGCTTGTCCAGACAGTAGGGCATCCCATTCCTGAGACGGAAAGTGGGTTTGCAGCCAGAACACGCCGTGCACGCTGAAGGGATTCACCTGCACGAGGCCTTTGTCGAGGCGAGAAGCGATGAGATCCAACGTCGTTGCTGAGGCTGGATCTATTACGCCTTAATCCTCGGAACTGGAATGTTCGAGTTGCTACGGATTGAGAAGTTGCCCTAGCGGGTGTAGCCCACGCCGCGGTAGACGAGCTTCACCGGAGTGCGGTGGCTGTTGATCTGGCGGACTTGGTACACGTTGCGGCGGTAGACCAGCTGCACCCCAGGCTTGCCCTGAGTGGCGTTGTTTTGCTGGTACTGATGTCCGCGATAGAGAAGGGTGGTCATTGGATGGTCCTCGAAGCAAGCTCAGGTCCCCGTTCCATGGCCTGAGGCGAACTGCGCTTCGCGCGATGCGAAGTGAACGATCGGTAGCTGCTGCTACGAAAAATATTGAAGCTCCTGTGAATGCCGAAGTGGTGTTCAGGTTGATACCTCTTCAGAAGAGTTTTTGGTTTTGTTTATTTTTGTCCGTAGAAATTTAGTGGGCCTGGCTGATCTCAATCAGCTGATCGAACACAGCATTGAAGAAGTGTCGGCCTTGTTCCTCGAGCGTGGCGCCCACGCCTGAGCCAGTCCCGGTTCAGGCGATCGGGCCCTTCAGTTCCAAGGGGACCCAGCACACAGTCGTGGTCCTTGGCGATTCATCGTTCAAGCGCATCACCATCGATCTCGAGGTGATACGGCAGGCCAATGGCGTGGGCTCCGATCCGAAACACCTGTTCCGCACAGTGCAGCGAAGAACCAGCAGGGTTGCATAGTTGGATGCGATCGCCATGCCAATGAAGCACCAAGCAGCTGCTTGGTTGCCCCTTGAGCAGAGTCTCATCGCTTGGATCCGCGACCCAGTGGATCGCTCCGAGGCCCAGTTCCTTTAGCCGCTGTGGTGGTGCTCCCACCTTCAGGGGTTGCACGCTGCCCCCTGCCGTAACCAGTCCATTCCCGGTTGGTCGCGCTCGTTCGCGCTCATCGGACCTCCGAGTACGAGGGCGATGCTGTTCGCACTCGCCCTGGGGTCCGGTAGAGGGTCGCCTCGGTCGGGCCTCAGGGTGTGGAGGGTCAGGTTCCGTTGCCGCGTTAGTTCCCCCACCAGTGCGGCGTCTTCGTGGTCAACGTGTTGGACTACCAGCAGCGTGGGGCTCAAAGCAGCAGATAGCGCTGGGCGAGGGGCAGCACCTCGGCGGGGTCACAGGTGAGCAGTTCACCGTCGGCGAACACCTCATAGGTCTGCGGGTCCACGCTCACCTTGGGCAGCGCAGCGTTCAGCTTCAGGGTGCTCTTGCTCACGCTGCGGGTCTCCTTCACCGCCATGCAGGTGCGTTCCAGCCCCAGCTGGCGTTGGATGTCGGCATCCATTGCCGCTTCGCTCACGAAGGTGAGGCAACTGGGGGCGAGGGCTTTGCCGAAGGCGCCGAACATCGGCCGGCCGTGCACCGGGCCAGGGGTCGGAATCGAGGCGTTGGCGTCGCCCATCTGGGCCCAGACGATCGAACCGCCCTTCACCACCAGTTCCGGGCGAATGCCGAAGAAGCCCGGCTTCCACAGCACAAGATCGGCGAGCTTGCCGGTTTCGATCGACCCCACTTCAGTGCTGATGCCGTGGGCCAACGCCGGGTTGATCGTCACCTTGGCGATGTAGCGCTTCAGTCGGTGGTTGTCGTTGCGAGCGGGGTCTTCCGGCAATGCACCGCGCTGCACCTTCATCTTGTGGGCGGTCTGGAAGGTGCGGGTGATCACCTCGCCCACGCGGCCCATGGCCTGGGAGTCGCTGGCGATGATCGAGAAGGCGCCAAGGTCGTGAAGGAGGTCTTCGGCGGCGATCGTGTCGCGCCGACTCCGTGATTCGGCGAAGGCCACGTCCTCCGGGATCTTCGGGTCGAGGTGGTGGCACACCATCAACATGTCGAGGTGCTCCTCGAGCGTGTTGCGGGTGTAGGGCCGGGTGGGGTTGGTGCTGCTCGGCAGCACGTTGGCCTCTCCGCAGATCTTGATGATGTCCGGGGCATGGCCGCCGCCGGCTCCTTCGGTGTGGCAGGTGTGAATGGTGCGTCCCTTGATCGCGGCGATCGTGTCTTCCACGAAGCCGGCCTCATTCAAGGTGTCGGTGTGGATGCACACCTGCACGTCCATCCGATCGGCCACCGACAGGCAGGCATCGATCGTGGCCGGCGTGGTGCCCCAGTCTTCATGCAGCTTCAGACCGCAGGCGCCGGCGCGCACCTGCTCTTCCAGCGCTTCCGGGGTGCTGGAGTTGCCCTTGCCGAAAAAGCCCAGATTCACCGGAAGGCCTTCAGCGGCTTGGAGCATCCGCCCGATGTGGAAGGCGCCGGGGGTGCAGGTGGTGGCGTTGGTGCCGGTGGCTGGTCCGGTGCCGCCGCCCATCAGGGTGGTGACGCCGCTGGCCAGAGCCGTTTCGATCTGCTGAGGGCAAATGAAGTGGATATGGGTGTCGATGCCGCCGGCCGTGAGGATGTGTCCTTCCCCGGCGATGGCTTCCGTGCCTGGGCCCACCACAATCGTCACCCCTTCCTGGGTGTCGAGGTTGCCGGCTTTGCCGATGCCGACGATTCGGCCGTCCTTGAGGCCGACATCGGCTTTGACGATGCCCCACCAGTCAAGGATCAGGGCATTAGTGATCACCGTGTCGACGGCGCCCTCGGCTCGAGGGGTCTGGGATTGGCCCATGCCGTCGCGGATCACCTTGCCGCCGCCGAATTTCACCTCGTCGCCATAGACGGTGTAATCCTTCTCGACTTCGAGGATCAGATCGGTGTCGGCCAGACGAACTCTGTCGCCGGTTGTGGGTCCGTAGGTCTCGGCGTAGGCCTGGCGGGAGATATGGTAGGGCATGGGTCAGGCATCGAGGGGGCCGTTGATCTGGCCGTTGAAGCCGATGACGCGTCGCGCACCGGCGAAGGGAATCAGGTTCACGTCGCGGCTGTCGCCGGGTTCGAAGCGGATGGCGGTGCCGGCGGGGATGTCTAGCCGTTGACCGCGGGCTGCGGCTCGGTCGAATTGCAGGGCCGCGTTGGCTTCGGCGAAATGGAAATGGGAGCCCACCTGTACCGGCCGGTCGCCGCTATTGGAGACGCTCACCGTGGTGACGGGTCGGCCTGCATTCAGCTCCAGTTCACCCGGTTTGGGAAGCAGTTCGCCTGGAATGAGAGGTGCCATGGGTTTTGCCTCAGCGAATCGGGTCGTGCAGGGTGACGAGCTTGGTGCCATCGGGGAAGACAGCCTCGATCTGCACCTCATGGACGAGCTCGGGCACACCCTCCATCACCTGGTCCTGACGCAGCCAGGTGGTGCCTTCCTGCATCAGCTCTGCCAGACTCTTGCCGTCACGGGCGCCTTCCAGCACCAGAAAACTGATCCAGGCCACCGCTTCGGGGTGGTTGAGCTTCAGGCCACGGTTCAAGCGCCGCTCGGCAAGCAGTGCCGCGGTCACGATTAGGAGCTTGTCCTTTTCCTGGGGACTGAGATGCATGGCGAAGCTCGGTCTCCTTCAGTGTGTCTCTGCTGCAGCCTCAAAAGCGTTCACAGTGGACGTTTGTCGGCGCAGAGGCTGTTCCTGCAGGGGCCAGACCCTGGGGATGCGAGGCCGTGTCAGCCCCCGGATCGTCCGCGTTCGCTCCCAGATTCGGCTGAACCAGAAGCGGGCATCGCGGCTCGAATCGCCGGAATAGCGGGCGATTAGGCCCTGATTGAGGGCGCCGCAGCGCATTGTGCCCGTCAGACCCTCTCGGTCGGCCCGTGCTCCCTCCAGCAATGTTGCTGTTGTTTCGGCGCCCATGGCGATCGGCGCGGCCCAAACCAGTGTTCCGAATACCGGGGCTCCTCCTAACCCGTGTGGGCTGTCCAGGCTGGCGTCGCCGAGGTCCACCCGATCCGCCAGCTCCCAGGTTGAGCTGCTGTCCGCGACGCGCTGAATGGTGAGGCTTGACCGCCAGCGTCCCTGCTGCAGGGTTTCACCGGCGGCGGTGCGACCCAAGCGCACGATCTCTGCACTGAGAAAGGAGGCGTCCTGGGGCAGGGTCACTGTCAGCTGCTGCTCGAACAAGGCATCGGCGTACAGCACCAGCTCCTGCGGCAGCCATTCGAGATCACTGCCGCTGGCCAGCGAGCAGCGCACCTGTTGATGGGCAAAGCAACCCTCAGGCTGCAGGCGGCTGCGGCCGATTGACCCGTAAACCTTCTGCGCCGCCACGCTGGTGATTAGGCCGCGACTGTTGGCTTCAAGCTTGATGTCGAGGCTGAGTTGATCCCCACCCACCAGGCCTCCGGCGGTGTGCAGCACCGGCAGCTCGCAGCGTCCGTCATCACCGCGTTCACTGCGGAGCAGCTTGAACGGAGCTGTGCAGCCCCCCTGGTGTTGGGTGCTGCCATTGGTGGCATGAAACTGCAGGTCACAGCGGCCGTGCCAAGGATCAAGACGTTGCATAGCCTCACGTTCCGCCGTCACCGCCTTCGACTCTGTAGCAATACACACCAAAGTGCCGGTGATTGATCGGCACGCTTTCGTTGTTGATCTGGAGAGGAGGTGCTGGTGACGGATGCGGTGGTCGTGCTGGAGCAGCGTCTGCAGAACAGCAGTGCCACGGCAACCCTGCAGTTGCCGCTAACGGCCGAAGAGCGCACGGTGCTGCGTGGTCGTCGCACCACCTCCTGCGGTCGTCCGGTGCTGCTGCAGTTGCCCCGCGTGGGATCGCTGCAGCCTGGTGATCTGCTGGGGGATCAGTCCGGTTCGACCGTTGTGGAGGTGACGGCAGAGCCGGAAACATTGCTGCGGGTACAGGGGTCGCATCCCCTGGAGCTGTTGCAGGCGGCATATCACCTGGGCAATCGCCATGTCGCCCTTGAATTGCATGAGCAGGAGCTGTTGCTGCCGGAGGATTCCGTTCTCGCCACGATGCTGGAAGGGCGTGGATTGACGGTCAGCCGCTGTCTGCAGCCGTTTGCCCCCGAGGGCGGTGCCTACGGAGGGCATCAGCACGGATGACTTCCCTGGCGTTGTTGCAACTGGTCAGCCCTGCCCTGCCCGTGGGTGCCTTCAGCTATTCAGAGGGTCTGGAGGTGTTGATTCAGGCGGGCTCCATCGCCGATGAGCAGGCCATTCAGGCTTTGTTGGAGGCTGAACTGCAACGGGGCGCGGTGCGGCTGGAAGCCGCGGCGTTAAGGCCTTTTGCGGAGGCTTTGGTGGGGTGGTCAACCCAGGCCGATGCGGCGGCCAAGGCGCGTCTGATCGATCTGGATGGTTGGCTGTTGGCCACCCGCGAAGCCGCGGAGCTGCGAGCCCAGCAGCGTCAGATGGGGATGTCGCTGCTGCAGTTGACGTCGGACATGGGTCAGGACCTGCCTGAACCTGTGGTCTTGAGCTGGCCAGCGGCCTGGGCCTGGACCGCTGTGGGCTTGTCGGTTCCAGCAGGAGACATGGTGGAGGGGTACCTCTACGGCTGGGTTGCCAATCAGCTCAGTGCCTCGGTGCGGCTGCTGCCGTTGGGTCCGTCCCGAGCGCAGGTGCTGCAACAGCGGCTGCTGCCGATGATTGCTTCGCAAGCGCAGTTGCTCCAGGCGGCCGATCCGCAGCAGCTCTGGAGTAGCGGTGTGGGTGCGGGCATGGCTCAGCTTGCCCATGCTGAGCTGTATTCACGCCTTTTTCGAAGCTGATGAGCAGCAAACTGCGCCTGGGGGTGGCAGGTCCCGTGGGATCAGGCAAAACCGCACTGGTGGAGGCGCTCTGTCGCCGTTTGAGCGCCGACCTGCAGCTCGCGGTTGTCACCAATGACATCTACACCCAGGAGGATGCCCAGTTCCTTACCCGTGCCGGTGTCCTGGATCCAGAGCGGATCCGTGGCGTGGAGACCGGTGGTTGCCCTCACACGGCGATCCGCGAAGACTGCTCGATCAACAGAGCCGCCGTGGCGGAGCTGGAGGCGCAATTCCCTGATCTTGATCTTGTTTTGGTTGAAAGCGGTGGCGACAACCTGGCGGCGAGCTTCAGTCCGGAACTGGTGGATCTCTGCATCTATGTGATCGATGTGGCGGCCGGCGACAAGATCCCCCGCAAGGGAGGGCCTGGCATCACCCGCTCTGATCTGCTGGTGATCAACAAGATTGACCTGGCTCCACAGGTTGGTGCCGATCTTGCGGTGATGGAACAGGACACCCGGCGGATGCGTGGAAATCGGCCCTGGTGTTTCACCAATCTCCACAGCGGTGAAGGCTTGGAGCAGGTGGTTGGCTTCTTGTTGCAACAGCTACCAAAATCATGAAAACACAAGCTTTTGGGGTCAAAAGTGTTACCATTGCCACATTTAGAATCCCCTCCTGTGGCGATGGTCAGATTTCATGACGTTTCGCGCGTCCAAGCTTTTTAAGTGCCCTCTCATTCCATGAGCACCTCTATCTCCAAGCGCCTCTTTGCTGGCATGGCTGCCGCATCGCTGGGTCTTGCCGTGACTGCCTGTGGTGGTGGCGACAAAGCATCTGCTCCTGCGGCCGACTTTGACGACACCGTCACCGTTGGCATCCTGCACTCGCTGACCGGCACCATGGCCATCTCCGAGTCCACCTTGGTGGACACCGAGAAGATGGCGATTGACGAGATCAACGTCGCCGGTGGCGTCGAGGTCGATGGCAAGAAGTACAAGATCGAATACATCGTCGAGGACGGTGCTTCCGATTGGCCCACCTTCGCTGAGAAGTCCAAGAAGCTGATCGACCAGGACGCGGTGCCTGTCGTTTTCGGTGGCTGGACCTCCGCCAGCCGCAAGGCGATGCTGCCCGTCTACGAGTCGAAGAACGCTTTCCTCTACTACCCGATTCAGTACGAGGGTCAGGAGTGTTCCAACAACATTTTCTACACCGGTGCAACTCCGAACCAGCAGTCGGAGCCTGCCACCAAGTTCATGTATGAGAAGTCGCCTGCCGCTGGAAAGCCCTTCTTCCTCGTGGGTTCGGACTACGTCTTCCCCCGCACCTCCAACACCATCACCAAGGAACAGCTCAAGTTTCTTGGTGGCGAAGTGGTCGGTGAGGACTACCTGCCCCTGGGCAACACCGAGGTTGCTCCGATCATCGCCAAGATCAAGAAGGCCCTGCCCGAGGGCGGTGTGATCATCAACACCCTGAACGGCGACCAGAACGTTGCCTTCTTCAAGCAGATCCAGGACGCTGGCATCACTCCCGAGAATGGCTACTACGTGATGAGCTACTCCATCGCGGAAGAGGAGATCAGCACCATCGGTTCTGAGTTCCTTGAGGGCCACTACGGCGCTTGGAACTACATGATGTCGATCGACACCCCGGCATCCAAGAAGTTCGCTGCTGACTTCAAGGCCAAGTACGGCGCCGACCGCCAGGTCGCTGACCCTCAGGAGTCGGCCTACAACATGGTCTACCTCTGGAAGAAGGCCGTCGAGAAGGCCAACAGCTTCGACGACGACAAGGTGCGTGAAGCCCTGGTCGGCATCGAGTTCGATGCGCCTCAGGGTCCTGTGAAGGTGATGCCCAACCATCACCTGTCCCAGACCGTGCGCATCGGCCAGATCACTGCTGACGGCCAGTTCGAGATCCTCGAATCCACCGACGGTCTTGTGGCTCCTCAGGCCTGGAACCAGTTCGAGCCCAGCTCCAAGGGTTTCGCTTGCGATTGGACCGACGCCGCCAAGGGCGAGAAGTACAAGCTTTGATCCTTTGATCAAAGTCAAATTACTCTTCAGGGAGGAGCCTGTCACCGGGCTCCTCCCTTTCGTCGTTTCATTGAACGTTTTTCACACGTCCGTGCAACTGCTTCTCGAAAGCCTGTTCAACGGTGTGGCCATCGGCTCCGTGCTGCTGATGGCTGCCCTCGGACTGGCCATTGTCTTCGGCCTCATGGGTGTGATCAACCTCGCCCATGGCGAGCTGATCATGCTCGGGGCCTACACCACCTACGTGGTGCAGCTGATCTTCAAGCTGCCTGCCCTGCAGCCGGTTTACAACGCCTACATGCTGGTGGCGCTTCCCCTGGCCTTCATCGTTAGTGGTGTCGTCGGCATCCTGCTGGAACGCACCGTGATTCGCCGTCTCTACGGCAACCCGTTGGAGACCTTGCTCGCGACCTGGGGTGTCAGCTTGATTCTTCAGCAATTTGTACGGAGTGTTCCTCTGGCCCATGCCGCTGGCTTGATCCTGGCGTTGGTGCTGGGCTTTGGACTCCCACTACTGCTTCCTTCGTCTCTCCTGGCGGGGCCTCGAGCTCGCTTGGTGCGTGCGGGGAGTTGGGCTGTTTCAGCTCTGGGAGGTGTGCTTCTGGCTGGTGGCCTGGCCTCACAAATCAGTCGCATCGCCAGGGCCACCTCCCGCAACGTGGATGTGACGGCTCCCAAGTGGATGCGCGGTGGGATTGATGTCATGGATATCACCTTTCCTGTGCCGCGCCTGGTGATCATCGTGATCACGATCGTTGCGGTGGTTGGGGTGACGTGGTTCCTCAACAAAAGTGTGTGTGGCATGCGCATTCGTGCCGTCACCCAGAACCGCTCGATGAGTGATTGCCTGGGCATCCCCACCGATACTGTCGATGTGCTCACCTTTGGCATCGGCTCCGGTTTGGCCGGTGTGGCGGGGGTTGTTGTTTCCTTGCTGGGTTCGGTGGGCCCCAACGTGGGCGGGTCTTACATCGTGGGCTGCTTCATGGTGGTGGTGCTCGGCGGCGTTGGAAACCTGTTGGGCACCGTGCTCGCCTCCTTTGCCATTGGCCTGCTCACCGACCTGATCGGTGCTGGCCGTCTACTGACGATCTGGCCTGATATGCCGGCTCCCCTAGCCGGTGTGGTGAATTTCTTTGCCACCACGAGCATGGCCCAGGTGATGGTGTTTGCTCTGATCGTGGTGTTCCTTCAATTCCGTCCCGCGGGTCTGTTCCCGCAAAAAGGACGCATGGTGGAAGCCTGATCTGATGTTCCAAGCCTTTCAACAACGCCGTTGGCCCTTGATCATCCTTTGGGTGGTGATCGTTGCGGCCATCGTTGCTGCGCCCACTGTTCTGCCGGTGTTTCGGCTGAACTTGTTGGGTCGCTTCCTCTCCCTGGCGATCGTTGCCCTGGGCATCGACTTGATCTGGGGCTTCACCGGCTTGCTCAGCCTTGGCCAGGGCATCTTTTTTGCCCTCGGTGGCTACGCCGTGGCGATGTATCTGCAGCTGAATAGCTCGGGCGATCTTCCCAACGACATTCCTGAGTTCTTCAGTCTCTACGGCGTGGATCGGTTGCCCGCGTTCTGGGAGCCGTTCCATTCTCCGCTGTTCTCCTTGGTGGCGATCTGGTTGGTTCCAGCCGTGCTGGCCGCCGTGCTCGGCAACCTGGTGTTCCGCAATCGGATCAAGGGCGTCTACTTCTCGATCCTTACCCAGGCTGCCCTGCTCGTTTTCTTCAATTTCTTCAACGGACAGCAGAAGCTGATCAACGGCACTAACGGCCTCAAAACCGATGTGACCCAGCTGTTCGGTCAGATGGTGGGTTCCCCCGAGATGCAGCGGGGATTTTTCTGGTTGACCTCTGTGGTGGTGATCCTGGCCTGGCTGTTTTTGCGCTGGGTGGTGCGGGGCCGGTTCGGTGATGTGTTGATCGCTATTCGCGATGACGAACCCCGGCTTCGCTTTGCGGGTTACAACACAACATTGTTTAAGACGATTGTTTTCGCCATCGCCGGTGGTTTGGCTGGCATCGGTGGTGCGCTCTACACCGTTCAGTCGGGCATTGTTTCGCCGCAGTACATGACCGTTCCCTTCTCGATTGAGATGGTGATCTGGGTTGCGGTGGGCGGTCGAGGCACGCTCGTGGGAGCCATCCTTGGCGCTGTGGCCATCAACTACGCCAAAAGTTTGGTGAGTGAAGCTCTTCCCCAAAGTTGGCTGTTCATTCAAGGGGGCTTGTTCATCCTTGTGGTGACGGCCTTGCCTGAAGGCGTCATTGGTTGGTTCAGAGGTAATGGCCCTCGCAATTGGCTCAACCGATGCGGTGTTTCCCGTCGGCGTGAGACCCATCCACATCTCGATCTTGAAGGTCAAGAAGAGGTTCGGTTATGAGTACTGCTTTGTTGGAGTTGCGCCAAATCACCGTCAGCTTCGATGGCTTTTTGGTGCTCCGCGATCTCAACCTCAGCCTTCAGCCTGGGGAGCTGCGGGCCGTGATCGGCCCTAATGGCGCCGGCAAGACCACCTTCCTCGATGTGATCACCGGCAAGACCACTCCCATCGAAGGGGATGTTGTGTTCAAGGGACGCTCTTTGGTGGGAATACGTGAGCACCGCATTGCGCGCTTCGGCATTGGCCGCAAGTTTCAGAGCCCCCGCGTTTTCGAGAAGCTCAGCGTTCAGGAGAACTTGGCTCTGGCGGTGAGCCAGCCGAAGCAGCCCTGGCCATTGCTGGTGGTGGGGCTGAATGGGGAGCAGCGAGACCGTGTTCATCACTTGATGAGTATCGTCAATCTGCAGAACCGTGCCGATTGGGATGCTGGGTTGTTGTCCCATGGCGAAAAACAGTGGCTTGAGATCGCTATGCTGGTGGGTCAGGATCCTGACCTGTTACTGGTGGATGAGCCGGTGGCTGGGCTCACGGATGAGGAGACCGATCTGACGGCGGATCTGCTCAAGTTGTTGGCGGGGGATCACACCGTGCTGGTGATTGAGCACGACATGGAGTTCATTCGACGGCTTGAAAGTCCGGTGACGGTGCTGCACCAGGGTCATGTTCTCTGTGAGGGCACGATGGATCAGGTGCAGGCTGATTCCCGGGTGATTGAGGTTTATCTCGGCACCACTGAGGAGGAGAACCAATGACGAACTTGCTGGAGATCCAAGGCCTTAACACTTTTTACGGTGAAAGTCACATTCTTCGGGATGTTGATCTCAGCGTGAAATCGGGGGAGATGGTTTGTTTGATCGGCCGCAATGGCGTGGGAAAAACCACCCTGCTGAAATCGCTGATCGGCTTGTTACGTCCCCGTTCCGGAACCATGGCGTTCGACGGTGCTCAACTCGATCGTCAGGCTCCCCACCAGCGGGCTCGAGCCGGGATTGGCTATGTGCCGCAAGGTCGCGAGATCATTCCGCAGCTCACGGTGGCAGAAAACTTGCTTTTGGGGATGGAAGCGTTGCCGGGCGGATTGGCGCGGCAACGCCACATCGATCCGTTCGTTTATGAGCTGTTTCCAGTTCTTCAGGAGTTCCTATCGCGCAAGGGCGGCGATTTGAGTGGTGGTCAGCAACAACAACTGGCCATTGCCCGTGCTTTGCTCGGCCAGCCGAAGCTGTTGTTGTTGGATGAGCCCATGGAGGGGATTCAGCCCAACATTGTTCAGGATATTGAAGCTGCTGTTCGGCGAATCATCGCCGACACCGGGATCGGGGTATTGTTGGTGGAGCAACATCTCCATTTCGTTCGCCAGGCTGACCGCTATTACGCCATGCAACGTGGTGGCATTGTTGCCAGTGGGTCCACCAGTGAACTCAGCCAGGCGGTTGTTGATCAGTTCCTGAGCGTTTAGAGCGTCGCTCTGGATGGTTTCTCCTGGGTCGGTTCAGCTGGCCCAGAGGGATTCCGTTGCAGGCTCTTCGTTCATCGCGAAATCGCTCACATCGGCACGCACGTGGAGCATCTGTCCTGTCATCGACATCTTCCAGATTTCCAAGCGTGCGTCCTTTGGTGCTTCGAACCAAAAGACTTCTGTGGGCATCACCACCTTTTCACGATAGAAGTGATCAGCGCCGATGCATTTCACGATCACCATTCGACTGGTGTCGTTCTGGTAGACACACTCAATCATTTTGAGGATTTGGGATGCTGCCAATCTCATCTCATAAAGACAAGTGGAGTGTTTGATTGGTTACCGAATCAGCACGCCTTTAGATTTCATGCAGATGAGTCGATACAGAGCTGATCGCTTTTGTATCGACTGTCACGAATCTGGCCAAGTCATTGTTGTGTAGGAATTAGAATATCACACATAGTGGTACTTTTGTCTCAAGTGAAGCAATTCTTTCTTGCCGTCTTTTGCGTGATGGTCTTGTCGATATGTGGGGGTATTGAGAAATAGCAGAATCAATCGCTTTGAGTGTCACTCAACAATTCGATGTGGAGCGCATGAATCGCGCGATCGAATCAACCCTTGATTCATAGCAGCTGCAGGTGTTGGCCAAGCAGTTGCTTCAGGCCTGGCAGTCCCAGCGCGCTGTAACAGGCTGGGTGAGCCGTCAGCGAGAACAGTTGGGATGAGGGTTGATCTCTTTGGTGTTAAGCAGCGAGCTCAGAGGTGAAGCGTTGCGGGTGTGGTTCGGTCGTTTCAGCGATGTGCGATCTGCTTATCCTGCTGCGGCCAGATCAGATTGAAGGGCTGAATTGCAGCTGCGGAGTCGCGACCAGCTGGGCAGTTGATGGGCAACCGGCGCCTGCATCAGTTTTGCCAGGCCAGGGCGCAGGAGATCCGCGAAGTTTTGAACCGCCAATTCTTCGCCATGGCGGTCGTAGGGCAGTCGGTTAATCGCCGAATCGAGGCCGAATTGCCGCACGCGATCTTCACCAACCCGCCGATACAGCACCTCCAGTGTTGGCAGCTGATCCACCGACATCACGCAGCCCTCGTGTTCCATCAGTCCGCGCAAAACCGTGCCGAAAATTTCACCGGCCATCCTCTGCAGGCCTTCACTGGGCTCTTGACCCAGTTCCTTGTGTTTGTGGTCGAACAACCCCAGATCCACTTGAGCGATTCGGCTGGAGGCCACATGGCGGTACACCTCAGATAGCAAGCCCACCTCCAGGCCCCAGTCCGAGGGAATGCGTAGATTCATCGCCAAATCGGTGGTGAAGGCGAATTCACCAGCCAGGGGATAGCGGAATGACTGCAGGTACTCCAGGTAGGGCAGAGGTCCGAAAATCTGTTCCAGGCTTGCCAGCAGTGGGCCAACAAACAGGCGGGTGGCGCGGCCTTGAAGCGCTTGGGTTTCGAGGGAAAGACGGCTGTAGAACGCCTTCACGTAGGCAATGCCGTGAGATCGATCCAGCAGGGGACGGAGCATGCGCTCCGGATAGGCCGAACCAAAGGTTCTGATGTCGGCATCGAACAGGCCAACCACCTCAGCGTTCTGGCATGCCACCCCGAGCCCCTGCCAGACGGCCCAGCCCTTGCCCGGTGGTCCGGTGACATCGAGCCCCAATTCGCCGACGGATTCGAGTAAGTCCCGAACGGCGGGGCCGTTGGTCCAGTGCACCCGAACGGGGAAGGGCATCCCCTCAAAAAACTTTTCTGCCGCTTTGACGTCTTCAGCGCTGGTGGCCGCCAACGCCACCACCAGCTCGTTGAGCCCCTTCAGGCCTGAGAGTGTGTCTCGAATCAGGCCGAGAGCCGGGCGGCTGAATTCCTCCATTAGGCAGGGGATCAGCAAGGTAGTGGGTCGCTGACTTAACTCTTGGTTGAAGGCAACCGCATCGAGATTGCTCAAGCTGTAGTCATGGACGGTGCTGATCAGGCCCTGTTGAAAATCCATAGTGGTGTTCGATGCAACAACAGAGGTCAGAGTCTTGCCCCATACCTGAACGGTGCCGAGGAGGAAGGTGATGCAGCCCCCGCGCGACGAGACGCTGCGGACCCTGCTTGGCGATCTGTACCCCGTTGATTCTTCCGGGGATGGCCAGGAGTTGTCGTCGCAATTGCTGCAGATCTTGAGTCAATCGTCAGGAGATGGCGATATGGCAGAACCCATGGAGCGCTGGGATGGCCGCGATGTGGTCTTAATCACCTACGCCGACACCATTGGTGAAGAGGGTGTGCTTGGTCTTCAAGCGCTGAAGTCGTTTGTGAATCGCCATCTGCAGCCCTTTGCAGCGGTGATTCATGTGTTGCCGTTTCTGCAATCCACCAGTGATGGTGGTTTTGCGGTGGCCAGCCACACGAAGCTCGACACGCGTTTCGGTGATTGGAGTGATCTCGCTGCCTTGGCCCAGGGCCGACGGCTGATGGCCGATCTCGTTCTCAATCACGTGTCGGCGTCTCACCCCTGGGTGCAGCAATTCATGCGGGATGAACAGCCCGGCCGCTCCTGTGTGCTGGAGGCAGCACCGGATCCCTGTTGGGCGGATGTTGTTCGTCCGCGCAGTTCCAATCTGTTCACGCAATTGAGGGGCCCCATTGGTGCGCGTCAGGTCTGGACCACCTTTGGTCCCGACCAGGTGGATCTCAACTGGCGCAGTGCGGAGGTCCTGCTGGGCTTTGCCCGGTTGATGCAGCGCATGGCCCGGCATGGGGTGCGTTGGATCCGTCTGGATGCCGTGGGTTTTGTCTGGAAGGAACCCCACACCTCATGCATTCATCTGCCGCAAGCCCATCAACTGGTTCGGGTGCTGCGTCTGCTGCTTGATCAGGTGGGACCCGATGGCGTTGTGGTCACGGAGACCAACGTGCCTGAGCAGGAAAACCTCTCCTATCTAAGGAGCGGTGATGAAGCGCATCTTGCCTACAACTTTCCGCTGCCGCCCTTGTTGCTGGAAGCCAGCGTCAGTGGTCGCGCCGACCTTCTCAACGCCTGGTTGGGTCGTTGGCCCCATCTGCCGCCGCAAACGGGTCTTCTGAATTTCACCGCCTGCCATGACGGCATCGGTTTAAGGCCACTGGAAGGCCTAATGCCCCAGAAGCGTTTGCTGCAGCTGTTGATCGGCTGTGAGCAACGGGGTGGATTGGTCAGCCACAGGATGCTTAGTTCCGGCGATGAAGTTCCCTACGAGATCAACATCAGCTGGTGGAGTGCCATGGCTGATGGGGGGATTGATCCTACCTATCTCCAACGGGAGCGGTTCCTGCTCACCCAATTGATGGTCTTAGCCTTGCCCGGGGTTCCCGCCTTTTATCTGCCGGCATTGCTGGCGGCCCCCAATGATCTGACTCGCTTTCGCCGCACGGGCCATCGCCGGGATCTGAATCGGCCCCAGTTCACGGTCCAGGCCCTGGAGCGACGCCTGGCGGATCCCGATGCCGATGCCTCAGCCCTGCTCCCGGTGCTGAGGCGGGCTCTGGCCGAACGGGCTGTGCATCCGGCCTTGCACCCGGATGCCGCGATGACGGTGCTGAGTGCGGATCGCAGTGATCGCGTCATCCTGCAGCGGTCCCGCGGTGGGGAAACGCTCGTGGCCGTTCACAACATGACGGCAGCGCGGCTGAGCTTGCGCCTCAGTCGCTTGGGTGGTGATCTGAACCAGCCATGGGCCGATTGCCTGAGCGGTCATGTGTTCGCACCACATCAGTTGCATTCGCTAGAGCCTTATGCGGTGCATTGGTTTGTTCAGCCATGACCGCGAGTGTTGAGCCAGCGTGGTGGGTGGTGACCGATCTCGACGGCACGTTGCTGGATCACAGCTACGATTGGTCGCCGGCCAAGGATCTGATTCGTCAGCTGCAGCAGCGGCAGATTCCGGTGATTCCCTGCACCAGCAAAACGGCGGAGGAAGTGCGCGGCTTCCGCAAAGAGGCGGGGCTTCATGACCCATACATCGTTGAAAACGGTGGCGCTGTGCACGGTGAAACATCGGCAGGGGAGCCCTGGGAGCTGCCATTGGGTCCGGATTGGACGGAGCTGAAACCCCAGTTGCAGGGTCTTCAGGCCGAGTTGGGTGAGCCCCTGCGCCCGTTGGATGAACTCAGTGAGGAGGAGGGTCAGCGGTTGTTAGGGCTCGGTGGTGAAGCCTTACACCGGGCACAGCGGCGGTGCTGCAGCGTGCCTTTTGTTCCGCCCTCGGCGGAGGGGCGTCCCCGGCTGGAGGCCTTGGTGCAGCGGATGGGCCTGACGGTGGTGCAGGGCAACCGCATGGGTCACCTGCTGGGCCCAGACATCAGCAAAGGCCAGGCTTTGGCCACCCTCAAGCGACATCGGGGTGCTGAGCAGGTGAAGGTCTTGGCCTTGGGGGATTCCCCCAACGATCTGCCGTTGCTCGAGGTGGCCGACATCGCTGTCGTTGTGCCCGGGCCCGATGGCCCCCATCCCGAGCTGAGTTCCAGGATCGCTGCTGGGCGTTTCCAGCTTGCGGGAGCCCCCCATGCCAACGGTTGGGACGAGGCTGTGCGCCGGATTCTTCGGATCTAGGCCATCGCTGGCCCCGACCTCAATGGAGCAAGGATTGCCATAGCTCCACTGCAGTCGTCGTTGCCGCCATGGGCTGACCATTGTGGGACGCGATCGGTCGACAGCTGAGGCTGTTGATCAGAACGGCCTGATCATCGGTATCGAACTCGGCCTCCAGCTCGGTTTCCACCGCGATGCCCTGGGCCAGTGCACGGCCCCGCATCACCCCTGGAAGACAGCCGCTGCTGAGGGCTGGTGTCAGCCACTGTCCGCGACGCCGGACCAGCAGATTGGCTGTCGTTCCGCAGCACAGGGCCCCAGCCGTGTTCAAGAGCAAAGCGTCGTCGGCACCTTGGCACTGGGCTTCTCTGCGGGCCTGGATGGATTGCCCGTAGGCAAAGGTCTTGCAACGGCTCAGCCGGCTGGAGGCATTGCGGCGCTCATGGCGACTGGTGGTGGTGGTGATGGCTGAAAACATCGGTGTGCAGGGCTGGAGCGTGAGCCAAAAGCGGTGTTGGCCTGGGGCCGGCAGACCGATTCCGCGTTGGGGTGTGCTGCCACGGCTCCAGTTCAGGCGCAGGGCTCCATCGGCTTCGCTCAGCTGGCTGCGTTGAATCGCGTCTTCAATTAGAAGCTGCAGCGCGTTTCGCTGCGGTGGCGGGTCCATGCCCAGCAGGGCCGCACTCTCGCTCCATCGCTGCAGGTGCTCCTGCAGGAGTGGGGGCTCACCGTTGCGAACCAGCACGGTTTCAAAGAGGCCATCGGCCAGGAGCAGGGCCCGGTCGTCGAGGGGAAGCTTCAGGCTTGCTGCAGTTCCCCAGTGGCCGTCGATCCAGGCGATGGACGATGTCATGTCAGCGCCTCCAGTAACGGCTGCAGTTTCCACATCAACTCCTCCGCTTCGCCGAGAGGATCCGAGTCGGCCACAATTCCGCAGCCGGCATGGGCCCGCAGGGTGTCGCCCTGGCGTAGCAGCGACCGGATCAAGATGTTGCTGTCGAAGCTGCCATCCCAGTCGATCCGCAACAGTGATCCGCAGTAGGGCCCGCGGCTGGTGGGTTCGAGCTCATAGAGGCGTTGGCAGGCCCGCAGTTTGGGTGCGCCACTGATCGACCCCCCAGGCCAACTGGCTTCCAAGAGATCGACCCAGCTCAACCCAGGCTGCAGCTGCCCCTCCACGACCGAGGTGAGGTGATGCACGGAGGCGTAACTTTCGAGCCCCACAAGTTGGGGCACCTGGATGGATCCCGGTTGGCAGGCACGACCAAGGTCGTTCCGAAGCAGGTCGACGATCATTACGTTCTCGGCGCGGTCCTTGTCGCTGCACACGAGTTCCGCGGCGAGCTTTGCATCTTGTTCGGGATCGCCATGGCGCGGTCTGGTGCCTTTGATCGGCCGGGCTTGGATGGCTCCCTGAGCGCTCACGTGCAGAAATCGTTCAGGGGACGATGACAGCAACGCCTCGTTTTGGTCGCTGATGATCAACCCTGCAAAGGGGGCAGGACAGGCCTCCCTCAGGGTGAGAAACAGCTCCAAGGCACTGCCTTCCTGGGGCCAGGCTGTGCTGCAACAGGCCGTGAGGTTGGCTTGGAAGAGATCGCCTGCAGCGATCAGATCACGGATGTGTTGCACTCCTGTGGCGTATTGCTCTGGTGGGGTGTGGTGGTGCCAGGCCGCCAGGGGGATCGATGGGGGCTCGCCTTTGGGCTGCTCAGTGCTCGAGTCCAGCTGTTGGGTTAGGCGTTCCAGAGCAGCCGTGCTGCTGGCTTCGATCCACAGTTTGCGTTGCTGGAGATCAAAGCGAAGCACTGGATCGTGGCGGGCGATCCAAAGCATGGTCATGCCATCGCTGGCCCAGGGGTTGCCGGGTTCCACCCAAGCGGCGGCTTCATAGCTCAGCCAGCCGCACCAATGGCCTGGGGCAAGCCCCCGCAGTGCCTCGAAGGGATTGCTGGCGCCTGGCTCTCCGGGGAGACCACGGCAGCAGACGATCTCCTGGGGTGCCACCGCCAGGGTGGCCCATCGGCCCAGGCTGCTGCCGTCGCCATCCAGCCAGACCAGGCCTTCCTCGCCGTAGGCATGGGCCAATTGGTGGGCAAGTGCTTGGGGCTCCTGCCAGCGCAGTTCAAGCCGTTGTGGGCGGATCATGCCTGCGCGGAACTGCAGAGGTCAGGCCGGTCTGCCTCGCGGAGCGCTGCATCACGGATGCGGCAGCTGTCGCAGACGCCGCAGGGGTGCGTGCCGCCGCTGTAACAGCTCCAGGTTGTTTCGATCGGAACACCCAGGCGAAGGGCTTCCTCAACGATGCGCACCTTGCTCCACTGCGCCAGGGGTGCCCAGAGTTGGGCGCCATGGCCTTCCCGACCGGCTTTGCTGGCCAGGTCAGCCAGAGTCTGAAAGGCGTTGAGGTAGTCGGGCCGGCAGTCGGGATAACCCGAGTAGTCGATAGCATTCACGCCCAGAACCAACCTTTCCGCTCCGCGTGCTTCCGCCAGGCTGAGGCCAACGGAAATGAACACGGTGTTGCGCCCGGGCACGTAGGTGGGCGGGATGCTTCCCTCCTCAACGCCATGAGTGGGGATCGAGATACTGGCGTCGGTGAGGGCTGAGCCTCCCCAGCTGGCCAGATTCACGGTGATGCAGTGATGCTCTGCCAAGCCAAGCTGCTCAGCAACGGCAGCGGCGGCGTCTAATTCGCGGCGATGGCGCTGGCCGTAGTCAAAGGACAGGCCGATGACGCGGTCGCCTTGCTCAAGGGCAAGGGCCACAGCGGTGGCGGAATCCAAACCTCCCGAGAGCAGGGCGATGGCAGTGCGTTGACTCATATCAGGACCGTGAGTTCGTGCAGGGCGCAGTAGTCCTGCTTATCCAGATCGGTGCCCTTCGCTTGTTCAAGCAGGGTGAGCAAACCGCGGAGCCCCTGGTCTTGGAGGCCAGCGGTTGTCGCTTCCTCCAGGAACAGGCGCAGGTCTTTGCGCAGCAGGGCGGTGCTGAAGTTGGGATCGGCGTAGGTGTGTCCAGCATCCGTTGCAGCTTCTTGTCTATTGAGGGCCAGCTTGGTGTCAGCTCCGCTATCAACGGGCCCCACGAGCAGGGGCTCTTGGCAGAGGTGGGAGAGGAGTGGCCGTTGTTCCTCGAAGACCTGCACTTCGCCCCCGGCCATCACCAGCAGGGTGCCATTGAAGGCCTGGGGCTTGCTGCCGAGCACCGGGGCTCCCAGATGCCCTCCCTGGTCCGCAACCTGTGTGGCGAGCTTGCGGCTTTCCTCCATTCCCATGGTTCCCATCGGGACCAACGTTGAGCTTTGCAGATCCCCAATCGTGCTGATCACGGATGCCGTTGCTGCCCTGTCACGCAAGATGGAGATCAAGACTCTTTTGTCTCCCGTGGTTTGCCCGAGATCCTTGATTGCTGTTGCACCCTTCTCCACGAGTGAGACGATGCGGGAGGGGGCGCGATTCTAGACGTGGACGTTGAGACCCTGCTCCAGCAATCGCGTTGCGATCGCCGTTCCGAGGAGGCCTGTGCCCAGAACGGCCACTGAGGTCATGGCTCAGGTGATCAAATTCTGTTCAACCTCAACGTAGTGGAGCAGATCCTGCCCTCAATGGCATCGCTCAGCGGATTCCAAGCCATTTGTGGCTCTGCAGGCTGAGGCGCCATTGGGCGTGCTGACGCACATGATCCACAGCTAGCTCTTCTCCGATGGTGCTCTCCCAGCCCGGCTGAAGCAGTCGTTCTGTATCGTCCTCGCATTGGGACGCCATTGCCGCAGCGAAGCCGATGTCTTCCAGGCCATGCACCACGACTTTCAGCTCATGGCAGGCCTGCAAAAGCTCTTGCCGTGGGGGGCGGTGGCGTTTTGGCGAGAGGGTGATCCAGTCGAAGCGTCCGCTCAGCGGATCCACTCCGCTGGTTTCCAGATGCAGGGGGAGACTGCATCGCGCATCGAGGGCCTGGGTGAGGGGCTGTAGATCGTGATGCAGCGGCTCTCCACCGGTAATGACAACGAAGCTGGCCCCCGCTTCAGCAGCCATCTGGGCGGCATCAGCCAAGGCATCGATGGGCTGCTCAGGGTACCCCTGGCTGGGCCATGAGTGCTTGGTGTCGCACCAGGGACAGCCCACTGTGCAGCCGGCGAGGCGAATGAAAAATGCACTGCGTCCGGCATGGTGGCCCTCTCCTTGGAGGGAATGGAACGTTTCCACCACTGGGAGACGCTGGGAGTCAACCATCGATGTAGTTCATGGGATCGCAATGTCCCCCTGTTGACGCAGGGCCTGGGCTGGTGAATCGGGAAGACGTTGTTGGGCTGCTTCGATCAATCCCCGGAACAACGGATGGGGTTGTCCAGGGCGGGACAGGAATTCGGGGTGGTATTGGCAGGCGGTAAAGAACGGATGCCCTTTCAGTTCGATTAACTCCACCAATCGCCCGTCTGGGGAGGTGCCACTCACCACGTACCCAGATTCGAGGAACAAATTGCGATAGGAATTGTTGAATTCGTAGCGGTGGCGGTGACGTTCGTAGACCACCTCTTCGCCGTACAGCCTCTGGGCGAGGGTTCCCGGTGCAATCCTGCAGGGATAAATCCCCAGGCGCATCGTGCCGCCGAGGTCAACCACGTCCTGCTGTTCCGGCAGCAGGTGAATCACGGGATGCGGCGTGTTTTCGTCTAATTCAGCACTGGTCGCTTCGGTGAGGCCGGCCTGGTTGCGAGCCCACTCGATCACAGCGGTTTGCATTCCAAGGCAGAGCCCCAGGAAGGGCACGCGTTGTTCCCGGGCCCACCGAATCGCTGCAATCTTTCCATCGACGCCACGGTTGCCGAAGCCACCGGGCACGACCACGGCGTCCATTCCACGTAGGAGTGCATCGGCACCGTCGGCTTCAATCTGTTCGGCGCAGACCCAGTGCAGGTCGAGGGAGGCATCCTGGGCAATGCAGGCATGCTGCAGCGCTTCGACGACGGAGAGATAGGCGTCGTTCAGCTGCACGTACTTGCCCACCAGGGCAACCTTCACCGACGGGCCGGGGTTACGCAGCTTGTTGACCAGTTGTTCCCATGCCGCCATGTCGCTGTCATGGTCGGTCAGATTCAGCACGTCCAGAACTTCACGGCACAGCCCCTCCTGCTCGAGGATCAGCGGCACGGCATAGATGCTGTCGGCATCCAAGGAGGGAATCACGGCGCGGGTGGGCACCCCGCAGAAGCCGCCGATTTTCCGCTTGAGATCGTCGCTGATGTCGCGATCACTGCGGCAGATGAGCACATCCGGCTGGATGCCGATGGAGCGCAGTTCCTTGACCGAGTGCTGGGTGGGCTTGGTTTTGAGTTCGCCGGAGGTGCCGATGAAGGGCAGCAGGGTGACGTGGATGTAGGCCAGGTCGTTGCGACCCACGTCCTCCCGGAACTCACGGATGGCTTCGAGGAAGGGCAGTGATTCGATGTCACCCACGGTGCCGCCGATTTCGGTGATAACCACATCGGCATTGCTGTTGGCGGCAACCCGGTGGATGCGCTCGCGGATCTCGCCGGTGATGTGGGGAATCACCTGAACGGTTCCGCCGTTGTAGTCGCCGCGGCGCTCCTTGTTGATCACCGATTGATAGATCGAGCCGGTGGTCACGCTGTTCAGGCGTGACATCGCCGTGTCGGTGAAGCGCTCGTAATGCCCCAGGTCGAGATCGGTTTCGGCGCCGTCTTCGGTGACGAAGACCTCACCATGCTGGAACGGGCTCATCGTCCCGGGATCCACATTCAGGTAGGGATCCAGCTTGAGAATCGAAACGTTGTAGCCCCGCGACTTCAGCAGCCGGCCGAGGCTCGCCGCCACGATTCCCTTGCCAATGCTGGACACCACACCACCGGTGATGAAGACGAATTTGGCCATGACCTGCCGGGCGACTCTTCAAATTAGCTGGCGTCGGTCATGGGCTCCAGGGGGAACCGGTGTGTCAGGAATCCAGGCCCTGGATGTAGTCCCGGACTTTGCTGCGTCGTTGGGGTTGCCGCAGTTTGAGCAGGGCGCGGGTTTCGATCTGACGAACACGCTCTCTGGAGAGTTTCAGTTCTTCCCCGATTTGGGCCAGGGTCTGGGGCGTGTCGTCCTCTAAGCCAAAGCGTCTTCGCAGGACAGCGGCCTCCCGACTGGTGAGTTCATCCAGGAGATCCTCCAGATCGTTGTGGAGTTCGTCGATGGTCAGGGTTTGCTCAGGGGTGGCATGGCCGTCTTCGATTAGGTCCCCGAGCTGGGTGTCCTGGTCACGGCCGATGCGCGTGTCGAGTGAGACTGAGCGCGGCACCCGGGCCAGGGTTTGGCGCACGGTCTCCTCACTGATGCCCAGCTCGCGGGAGAGGTCTGCGATTGAGGCGAGGCGGCCTTCGTTGCTCGCAATCTCTTGTTGGACCCGTTTGATCCGGTTCAGTTTTTCGGTGACGTGGACAGGCAAACGGATGGTGCGGCTCTGCGTGGCGATGGCCCGCGTGATGCCCTGACGGATCCACCAGTAGGCGTAGGTGCTGAAGCGGAAGCCTCGGGTGGGATCGAATCTCTCTACGGCCCGTTCCAGCCCGAGCGTCCCTTCCTGGACCAGGTCGAGGATTTCCATCCCCCGTTGCTGATATTTCTTCGCCACCGCCACCACAAGGCGCAGGTTGGCCTGAATCATGTGGTTCTTGGCTCGCCGACCATTGCGGAGGGCCAATCTCAGCGCTTTGGCTTCCAGTTGGGCCTGTTCAGCCCAGGCCTCGTAGCCCAGGTCGATCCGCTGCTGTAAAGCCTCCAACGGCAGGCCGGCCGCCCGGGCCCATTCCTGCTTCGTCGGCCAGTGGCTGTGTTGGTTGGCCTCGCGGCGTTGCAGTTCTTCGAGACGGTGCAGCTCTGCCATTGCAGCATCGCTTTCGGCTAACTCCCGTTGTTGCAGCAGCAGTGCTTCGCGACGCTGCACCAGACGGGCCAGGGTGACCTCCTCTTCGTTGGTGAGCAGGTCGACCCGGCCGATGTCCTGGAGATAAAGACGCAGCAGATCCGTTGTGCCGCTGCTGCGGCGCTCACGGGTCCCCCCTGTCCGTCGGGGCTGGCTGGGCAAAGGCTGGCCTTGTGAAGTCCAACTTCAGGATTCCTCGCCGTTGACCGCGGTGCGACAAATGCGCTGATTCCCTTCGGGATCTGCTCAGCCCAGTGGTCGCGGTCAGTGCTCCTGGTCGGGCTCGACCCAGGTGCTGGCCACATGCAGTTCCTCTAGCTGCTTATCGGCCACACTCCCTGGGGCATTGGTCATCAGGCAGCGGGCCTGCTGGGTCTTGGGGAAGGCAATGGTGTCGCGGATGGATTCCTCTCCGGCCAGCAGCATTACCATCCGGTCCACACCGAATGCCAGGCCGCCGTGGGGAGGCGCCCCCACATCGAGAGCATCCATGAGGAAGCCGAACTGCTCCTGGGCTTCCTCGAGGGGCAAGCCAACGGTCTGCAACACCTGGTGCTGCAGGGCGGAGTCATGGATGCGCAGGGAACCGCCGCCAAGCTCAAGGCCATTGAGCACGAGGTCGTAGGCCTGGGCCCGGGCTCCCGGCAGGGTGTCGGCCCATTTCGACGCATCGCTGCCGAGATCCTCGGCATTGGGGGCGCAGAAGGGATGGTGCAGGGCCTCGTAACGGTTCTCGTCGCTGTTGAACTCGAACATCGGGAAGTCGACCACCCAGAGGAAGTTCCACTGGTCGTTGTCGCGGTCAGCCTTGACCATGCCCAGTTCCTTGGCCAGGTACTGGCGCACGCGATCCAAGGCCTTGTTCACCGTGGCGGTGTCGCCGGCACCGAACAGCAGCAGGATCCCGGGTTCCGCGCCGGTGCGGCTGAGCAGCTCCTGCTTCTGCTCATCGCTGAGGTTGTCCTTGATGGCGCCGATCGTGTCGATCTCACCGCCGTCGCGCACCCGGATGAAGGCCAGGCCACCGGCACCGGCTTTCTGGGCCTCGCTGAACACATCGCCGCCGGGCTTGATCCGCACGTTGCTCAACGCATCGTTGCCGCCTGGCACCGCAATGCACTTCACCGCGCCGCCGGACTTCACAGCACCGCTGAACACCTTGAAGCCCATGTCCTTGACGATGTCGCTCACGTTGGTGAGCTCCATGCCGTAGCGGGTGTCGGGTCGGTCGGTGCCGTAGTGATCCATGGCGTCATGCCAGGTCATGCGCGGGAAGGGCCGCGGCAGTTCGATGCCCTTCACGGCCTTCCAGATGGCGCAGATCAGGGATTCGTTCAGCTCCAGGATCTGCTCCTGATCCATGAAGCTCATCTCGATGTCCAGCTGAGTGAATTCCGGCTGGCGGTCGGCCCGCAGGTCTTCGTCGCGGAAGCAGCGGGCCACCTGGTAGTAGCGCTCGATGCCACCCACCATCAGCAGCTGCTTGAACAACTGGGGGGACTGGGGCAGGGCGAACCATTCGCCGCCGCAGACCCGGCTGGGCAGAACGTAGTCGCGGGCACCTTCCGGCGTGGAGCGGGTCAGCACCGGGGTCTCCACCTCGATGAAGCCTTCGTCTTCCAGGAAGCGACGGGCGGCCTGGATAGTCTGGGCCCGCAGCCGCAGGTTATCGTTCATGCGCTTGCGGCGCAGATCCAGATAGCGGTGGCGCAGGCGCAGCTCTTCGCGGGTGTTCTCCTCGTCGTGCACCGACACGGGGAAGGGCAGGTTGCCCTTCACGCTGTTCAGAACGGTGATGCCGCTGGCCAGCACTTCCACGGCCCCCGTGGCCAGCCTGTCGTTCAGGGACTCGCCCGGACGGGCCCGCACTTTCCCCTCAACCTGCAGCACGGTTTCGCTGCGCAGATGCTCGGCGATGGCGAAAGCGTCTGCGCCCAGATCTGGATCCACCGTGATCTGCACCGTGCCGCTGCGGTCCCGCAGGTCAATGAAAATTACCCCACCGTGATCACGGCGTCGGTCCACCCAGCCGCACAGTTGCACCTGCTGATCGATGTTCTGTTCGCGCAGGTCGCCGCAACCGTTGCTGCGCATGGGATGTCTCAACTGGAGAAGAGCGAGTTTCCCACAGCAGCGGTGAGCCTCAGGCGCGTTTGTAGAAGGGCTTGCTAACGACCGTTGCCGGCTGGGCCTTGCCACGGATCTCAACACTCAGTTCGGTGCCGAGCTTGGCGAGGGATGAGGGCACGTAGGCCAGGGCGATCGCTTCTTCCAGGGTGGGGGACCAGGTGCCGCTGGTGACGATGCCCACCGTCTCCCCATTGTCCATCACGGGGTAGTCGTATCGGGCGATGGCACGACCCTGAAGCTTGATGCCCACCAGGCGCTTAGCGGGGCCCGATTCCGCCGCCTGCTCCAGCGCCCGCCGGCCCACAAAATCCATGGGCATTTCCAGGTGCACGAGCCAACCCAACCCCGCTTCGAAGGGGTTGGTTTCATCGTTCATGTCCTGGCCGTAGAGGTGCATCGCGGCCTCCAGACGCAAGGTGTCCCGTGCCCCAAGCCCGCAGGGGCTGACACCGCGATCCAGCAAAAGCTGCCAGAGCTTTTGCCCGTCGTCGGCGTTGAGCAGCAGCTCAGCACCGTCTTCGCCGGTGTAGCCCGTGCGAGCACTGAACACCGGTTGGCTCAGGCCCTTGAGATTGAGCATCCGGTGGCCGAAGCGGGGCAAGCCGCTGAGGTCTTCGCCGCTCAGCTCCTGTAGCAAGCCCATGGCCTCAGGGCCCTGCAGAGCGAGCAGCACTCCGTCGTTTTTGATGTCGGTCACCGTCAGGCCAGCGGGTTCCATCTGTTCACGGATCCAGGCGGTGTCGCTGTCGGCGCAGGCGGCATTGATCACCAGCACTAGCGCACCCCGTTCGGCGTCGATGGCACCGCAGTCGTAAACGATGAGGTCGTCGCGAATGCCGCCGCTCTCGTTCAGCAGAACCGAGTAGCAGGCTTCGCCGGGACCGATGCGGTGCAGATCGCTGGGGAGCAGCCGTTGCAGCGCATCCTTGGGATTTTTACCCTCCAGGCGCAGCACTCCCATGTGGGAGATGTCGAACATCCCGACCCGTTCGCGAACGGCCTTGTGTTCCTGGATCAGGCCGCTGAACTGAACCGGCATCTCCCAACCGGCAAACGGAACCATGCGGGCTCCGGCGCTGCGGCAGGACTCGAACAGGGGAGTGCGCTGCAGAGACCTGGGGGCGGCGGATGG
>NZ_JBGKDP010000001.1:0-1691 GCF_042954245.1 Parasynechococcus sp. | reverse complement strand
ACGTCTTGATCGGCACACAGATGCTGGCCAAGGGCATGGATCTGCCGCGGGTCACCCTGGCGGCGGTGCTCGCGGCGGACGGGCTTCTACACCGCCCCGACCTCCGCGCAGGAGAGCAGGCCCTGCAGTTGCTGTTGCAGTTGGCGGGCCGGGCCGGGCGAGGTGAGCGACCGGGGCAGGTGTTGGTGCAGACCTATACCCCAGAGCATCCGGTAATTCAACACCTGGTGGATGGTCGGTATGAAGCGTTCCTCTCCCAGGAAGTGGCCCTCCGCAAGGAAGCTGGTCTGGTGCCTTTCAGTCGCGCCTGTCTGCTGCGACTATCTGGAGATTCCCCCAGCAAAACAGCAACGGCGGCAGCGGTGCTGGCGGAGCGGATCCGGCCGATTTGTCAGCGCCAGAGCTGGTGGTTGTTGGGTCCGGCCCCGGCCCCGGTGGCCCGTGTGGCTGGCCGGAGCCGATGGCAGCTGTTGCTGCACGGGCCGGCGGGCTCCCCGCTTCCGTTGCCTCCGGGGCAGGCCCTCTGGGATGGCTTGCCTAAGGGTGTGGCGCTCACTGTGGATCCCGACCCGCAGCAGCTTTAATCAGGAGGGTAGTTCCGGGAAGCCAAAGCCCAGCTTCCGCCGCACAACCTGCAGCACCATGCTGCTGATCAGCAGCATCAGGATCACCACGCCCCCCAGGCCAAGCGGATTCCAGCGCCAGCCCTGCCAGCTGACTTCGGTGATGGTGCCGGAAAGGGCCGTGCGCTCAACCCGCCCATGGTTGAGGCTCAGATGAACGTCGAGCCCAGGGATCTTGGGCAGATCGCTGAGGTCCACCATCAGCTGCAGGTGCTGCTGCACCCCCAGCAGCCAGTTGCGTTCTTCGAGCTTGAGCATCGGTGCGGGGAGTGAGACTCCAGCCGCGCGACCAGCCACGGCAACCACGGCCGCCATTTGTTGCGCCAGCTCGTGTGATGAGGCAACACGGCTGCTGATCTGTTGGCGTCCTGGGCCTGTTTGTTCGATCTTCAGCCCGGGCACCTCCCGTTGCAGGTCTCGCTCGAATTGCTCCTGCCAGGGCAGCGGGCGTTCCTGGGTGCTCCGCACGTCCCAGGTGAGGGCCAGTCGATCCGGGCCGCGAAGGTCGAGATCAGCCTCGATTCGGACGCAACCATTCAGCAACAGCGTGATCCCCAGCAGAACCGCCATCACCAGCACGGCGAAACCCGCCGCTGGTGAACGCGTCGGCCCCGTGGGTGGTGGTGACGGGGGTTCGGGGCGCCGCGACCGCCGCCACCGCATGGTGGAGGTCTGCCCGCTGCCGGAGCTATTCAGCTCCAGTTGCGGCATCCGCATCAACCAGCGTTCCGGACGATCCAGGCTTGGGGCTTCGAGAACCCCGAGCAGTTGTTTGGCTTGCTGGCGCAACTTGGGATCGCGGCAGCGACTCAGCAGCCTGCATGTGGTGATGGCTTTGTCGTCCTGCCCCTGGCCCATCCAGGCGGTGATCATCAGGAGCCGAAGGCCCGGCCCTTCCGGGCTATTGAGCGGGTGTTGCTCCGCTAGGGGGAGAAGCAGCTCCAGGCCTTGGCCGTAGTCCCCGCGCTCGAGGGCTGCCTCCGCTTCAGAGAGGTCCAGTGCTGAGTCCTGCTCGCTCACCCGTCTAGCCGCGTCCCACCACCATGGTGCCGATGCCGGCGTCGGTGA